>JAIOTR010000326.1 GCA_021106665.1 Bacteroidales bacterium | reverse complement strand
TTGTAAAATTTCAAACCTGTTTTGTAAAGAACGGGTATGGTCAGTACACTAAAGATCATAGGTAAAAACCGGACTGAAAGTGGCGAAATGCCAAATATTGCAATCCAGAAATGCAAAATAATAAAAAACAATGGTGGGTTATTTTCATTCGGGAAGAGTTTAAAAAGTGACTTCAAATCCATTTGCGCATGAAAGATGGTAAACGGTTCATCATGACAAATATCGCGGTAACCAATTACCGTAAACTTGATTATGAAATTTACCAGGATTAAAACTCCCGGGATCAGGATATTTTGGATTGTTTGTCGGTTAATCAGCTTCATTCCTTAAGCACATTGATTTTTACAAGTTAATTCTTACTATAAAATAACATCAATGTACAATAATAATCTTTTCTGTTATAACTGGCTGATCAGACATGGATATTGAAAGAAAGTAAACTCCATTATTTAAATCATTAACCGGTATCTTAATAATACTGCTTCTTTGATTTATAGTCCTTTCAACCTTACTTCCAGTAATATTTCTAATAATTACAGCAGTATTTTCATCAACCATGTCATATTGTAAATCAATATAAATTATATCATTTGCTGGATTAGGGTATATGTTAATTGATTTGGCTGCTATGATATATTCTTCAGTATTAGTTGACACTAACGAATCCAAATTGATTTTGACTAAAAATATATCTTTACCATTTGTATTATTATATGCATTTCCAGTTACATATAGAAACTCATTGATATCTATAATCCCAATGTCACCCCATGCCGGTGTAATTTCAAGTTCAATACTACCAATAATATTTCCTGTTTGATTTAAACCATTAACATAATATTTCTCCCACACAAAACTTGGGGAACAAGTAATAATATGGTCATTATCATCAATAACCAATGCTTCAACCATCCACGTTGGAATATTAGTAAGATCAAACCATTCTTCTGCATTTCCCTGAAAATCTGTTTTAATTACCACAGATTGATAACCTCCAACGTTGGCTTCTCTTCCACATCCGAGCAATACATTCTGACCTGAAATATCCATGCACTTGTTTTGTCCCTGAAATTCAAAAAATTGTTTATTAAAAATTAAATTCCCAGCAAAATCATACTTTCTAAGAAAAACATTGGGATAAAAAACATCCCCTTCCCAACCTGACAATAAGAACTCATTATCAGAAATAAGGTGCAGGTCGTGGAATTCTTTACAGCTTCCATCTATCGACCAATCAATGTTCCCAATTGAGTCAATCTTAATAAGCCGAGAAGATATTGGCAACAAATATATCCACTTGATTAATATTATATCCGAATTGGGCAATTCAATCATTTCCTTAAAACCCTCTTCATATTCATTCGGAAAAGTCATGCTCCATAAAGAATCACCTTCAATGTTTATTTTCAGCAATAATGCTTTTCCCATCAAACCCCCGGCAATTAAATAATTACCATCAGATGTTTGAATTATTTTTCGGGCATCCGATACAGAGTCACCACAATATGTTTTAGTCCAGATTGTGTCACCTAAATCATCCACTTTAATAATTAAAATATTTTCAATGCCCTCACTGTTTTTGGTTTTACCTGCAATAAAAAAGTTCCCATCAGAAGTTGCAATTATATCATTTGCTTCATCCTCTTCGCTTAGATTATAAAATTTTTGAAATAATACTGTCTGAGAACTACTTGCTATTGTAAAGAATAATAAGATGCTCAATAGAACATGATTCTTTTTCATAAGTTTAGATTTTAATGATATACAAACTTCACGAAGATAGCAAAAATCCTAAAACAATTGCAATCTATTGTCTAAAATCTAAGGTCTATAATCTAAATCAAATCATCCTCCAAATTCCATCAAATAAGCTTTGGTAAAAATATCCAGGTCACCATCCATTACGGCCTGTACATTTCCGGTTTCAACACCTGTTCTTAAGTCTTTCACCATTTTGTAGGGATGCATTACATAGTTCCGGATCTGCGACCCCCACTCTATCTTCTTTTTATTTCCCTCAATTTCAGCCTGGGCTTCTTTTTTCTTCCTCATCTCAATTTCGTAGAGCTGGGACTTCAACATTCGGATGGCTTTTTCACGGTTCTGTCCTTGTGAGCGGGTTTCCTGGCATTCGACAATAATACCGGTAGGTTGATGCCGTAATCGAACTGCTGTCTCAACCTTATTTACGTTTTGTCCGCCAGGGCCACTTGCCCTGAATGTATCCCATGTAATGTCGGATAGATTTACTTCCACCTCAATATTATCATCCACCTCCGGATAAACATAAACAGAGGCAAAGGAGGTATGTCGTTTGTTGGCAGCATCAAAAGGTGATAACCTTACCAGCCGGTGAACACCGTTTTCTCCTTTCAGGTAACCAAATGCGAAATCGCCCTCAAACTCAAGAGAGACTGATTTAATTCCGGCCGGGTCCGCTTCATGGAAATCCAGTTCAGTTACTTTGTAATTGTTACGCTCTCCCCACCTGATGTACATACGCATGAGCATCTGAGCCCAATCCTGGCTTTCGGTACCTCCAGCACCTGGATTGATTTGAAGAATGGCATTCAGTTTATCCTCCTCTCCACTCAACATTTTTAAAAACTCAAGGTCTTCAATCAAACTTAAAGAGGTTGCATAATGGACATCCAGTTCCTCCTCGGTGGCTTCCCCCGATATAAAAAACTCCCACAATACCTGCAGGTCGTCAAAACCTGTTTGTACTTTCCCAAATCGGTTGGTCCAGATCTTTTTTTCTTTGATTGATTTCAGGACTTCTTCAGCTTTTTTCGGTTCATTCCAGAAATCCTGCTTGTGGGTGAGTGCTTCTTCTTCTTTAATTAGGTTTAATCTATTTTCAATGTCAAAGGAACCTCCTCAAGGCATCAAGCCTTTTTTGCAAATCTTTTATCTGTTCTTTTAATACCATCTTTACCTCTTATAAATCTTATTATTCTATTAGCTAATTGAGAATTGATATCCAAGCTATAATTAATTTATTGGAAAAACTTCAAACATCGAACATCGAACATCGAACTTCAAACTAATCTCAGTCCCTGAAATTCAAAACATCCCAAACCAACTTACTTTCAAATCCTCTTGAAATGGCAAAATTAGCAAGTTTTTTCATTTTTTTGGAAAAATCGGATTCTTTCAATTCATTACTTTTTTTTGAGATGATATCTCTGAGAATAGTAATATATTCCTCCTGGTCAATCTCACTCAAGCCTTCAAGTATAAAAAGTTCCGGAACTTGCTTTTGTTGGAGAGTGGCATATATTTTATTCTTGCCCCATTTATTTATCCTCAGTTTTCCGCTGGCAAATACTTTGGCAAATCGTTCCTCGTTCAGATAATCCTCTCTTTTCAATTTGATGATAATTTTTTCATACAGTTCCTCCCTCATATGAAAAGTATTAAGTTTTGTTTTAACATCAAACATACATCTTTCCTGGTAAGCACAATATTGCTTCATTTTTGAAAGAACCCAGTCAGGAATATTTTGTTCGGTTTGTTTAGGCATAGCAGTTAAAATATTAAAGGCAAATATAGTGATTTAAAATGAAAAAAGGTATATTTGCTTGTCCTAATAAAAAATGCAATCTCTTCCAAACTATGAAAAGTTGCAGTTCTATTATAATTATTCTTAGCACTTATCTTTTTTTTATTGTTCATTATAATTATGCCCAAAGCTCAGGAATAGTACAACAAAACAATACTGAGAATATTGAAGGACTACTCTCAGGCGCTCAAACTTACATGGATATAGATTTGGATTCATGTTTGATTTTGGGCAATATGGCTTATGATTTAGCTGTAAAACTTGATTTCCTTAAATATCAGTATGAGGCTACAAAGATAATGGCTGATGCCTGGTATTATAAAGACAGTCTCTCAAAGGCAATTGATTATTACAGACTATCAGCTGATTTGATCAGTGAAATAAAAGGAGAGGATTCGGAAGATTATGCCGCCAGACTTAGTGATATTGGATATTGTTTTTATGAATTGGAAATATTTGATTTTGCTGTTGAATATTTCAAGCAGTCCCTTGAGATCTTTACCATAGCAAATAACATTTTGGAGATCAGCAACCAGTTGAATAACATCGGTATAGTATATTTTACATGGGGCAATTATAATTTGGCCATTGAACATTTTAGCCGAACCCTTAGCTATGATATTGAACATGGTGATAGTTTATCTTTATCCGCATCTTACAATAACATAGGTAAAGTTTATGAAACCTGGGGATATCAAGATTTAGCTATTGACCATTATTTACAATCCCTTAGCTTCCTAAGCGGTCAAAAAAATGAATCACGGAGAGCCATCAGAATGAGTAATATCGGAACTTCATATTTTGAAAAAAAAGATTTTGATAAAGCCCTTGAGTATTTGCATAAGGCTTTAGAAATTGACCAAAGATTACAAAATCATTATAAAATTGCCATACGCTATAATGAAATTGCCGGCATTTTAACAGCACAGGAAAAATTTTCAGAGGCTATTGATTTTAATCAGCAAGCATTGGAAATATTCAAATATTTGGATAAAAAGGAATCACAAGCCATTGTATTAAAAGACCTCGGGCATATTTATCTTCAGCTTGGAAATTACAATTCGGCAAAAAAATATTTTGAAGAATGTATTCCAATTGCACGCAATATTGGATCAAGGATAAATGAAATGGCCGTATACAAATCACTTGCACAATTGTATGAAAGACAAAATAATTATGATCAGTCATATTATTACCATCAAAAATATGATGTATTAAAAGATAGTATTTTTAATGCTCAACAGCACCAACAATTAGCCAATTATCGTATCAAGTATGAAACTCAAAAAAAGGAACGGGAAAATCAATTGCTTAAAAAAGATATTCTGATTAAACAGCGGTCGCAGCGAACATTTTTAATTATAGCAGCCTCAATGTTACTGCTTTCAATTCTGTTATTCTTTTTACTCAGGTTAAAATCCAAATCGCTGAAGCAGAATAAGCTTTTACATCATCAGGAGAATAAGCTCACACAACTTGAACTCGAAAAGAAAGAAATTGAAACACAACATTTACAGGATAAAGTTTTTGCTGAAAAACAAGTAAACAGGCTTCAGCGTGAAAAGTATGAAGCAGAAATCCAACTAAAAAATCGGGAGCTTGTAAGTTCAACTTTGCAATTAGTAAATAAAAATGAGGTTTTATCAGAAATCAAAAACAAGATCAAACTTCATAATGCTGCAATACCTGAAAATGCTTTCAGGGATATAATGCATTTGGTTAATCAAAATACAGACTTTGACCAGAACTGGAAAAGTTTCAGGGTGGAATTTGAGAAAATAAATCCCGGATTTTTTGACCGGATCAGGCATAAATATCCCGATTTCAGTGAGCAGTTTACACGACTTGCTGCCTTTCTTCGCATTGATCTTTCGACCAAAGAGATAGCCCAACTCATGAATGTCTCAGTAGCTGCTGTAAATAAAAACCGCCAACGATTACGTAAAAAACTTAATCTCGAACCCGAGGCCGATCTATCAACCTTCATGAAATCCATATAAATCTTTGAAGCATGGCTCTTTTCATTTCTAAAATCTAATATCTAAAATCCTTCCCTCCTGTCCTACCACTTGTCCCACTAAAAAACTTGCTTTCTGCAATTTATATCATTTACTTTGTTTCACCAAAATGACCATATCTATGCCTTTGTTTCAATACAGAATTCAGGTTAAGGGCAATTTCTCCAAAAAAGGATTTGGATTTTCGTGTATGCGTTTGGCATTCCAAAACAAAATTACCGGTACTCTATTTTATGAATCAGTTGACTCTGTCATCCTTGAAATCACAGGTAACGAGGAAGATATAATAAAAGTGATTGATCACTGCAAGAAAGAATACTATATCACCGAAATCCATATCCTTAACAAAACCAAAACAGCAAAGAAATTAACCGATTTTATAATGCTCAATCAAATTGACTAAAACAAGAAACTATCATGAAAAAACTTATTACTGCAATTTTTAAAAACCAACTTATTGGGATTTATGAAAGTAAAAAAATCATTGCATTGTTTATTTCTATTTGTATTCATCTGCTTCTTCAAGCCGATGGAGTCGAAGTAAAATCAGTAAATGACAGAACAATAGAAATTAAGGTTTCAGCAAAAAGCGATCTGCAATTTATTGAGAAAGAACTTTCAGATAGGAATACTTATTCAAGGTTTTTTGTAAGTGGAACCGCAATTCTTGATGAAGGAAAACCATGTGTTCCCGGATTTGCCAGATGGATACTTATTCCAAATGGAACGACGGTAAACATATCAACTTCTCATGGAAAACCAGTTGTTTATGAGAATATTGATTTAGCTCCCCTACAGCCTGAACCTTATGATAATAAAGATGCTCCTCTCCCCCCTTTTACAAAGGATGAAAAGATATATTCAACCAATACTGAATACCCCGGAGTTTTAGCAGAAACAGATAATATAAAACATAAAAGAGGACAAGCCTTAACAATGCTGTGGGTATATCCCTATCAATATAACCCTGTACAAAGGAAACTAACAGTTTATCCTGAGATCAATGTTACAGTAAGTTTTACAGGAAATATTGAACCAATCCCTTCTAATCTTAAAAGTGGGAATTTAATCCAATCATTAAAATCAATGGCTATTAATGCCGAAGCTGTATTAGCTGCTGAAGAAAATTTTGAAAAATCTTCAAATGGAAAAGATGGTATAAAAGCCAATGGTTGCGAAATGTTAATTATTACACATCCTGACTATGAAGCCGCCGCAAATACACTTGCATCCTGGAAGATCAGAAAGGGGATTTTTTCATGGGTCGTTACAACCAATACTACCGGTGGCACAATGAATCAAATTGAAGACTATATTGATAACGCCTATGATAATTGGTCACCCGCTCCTGATTATTTGTTATTCATAGGAGATGCTGAAGACATTCCAGTTGGTTATTATGAGTCTGGAGGTGATATACTTGGAACAGATTTTTTCTATGCTGATTATGATGATCCTGCCGATTATGTAGCCGATTTTGGTTATGGCCGTTTATCAGTAGACAATGCCGAAGATGCTGATAGCGTAGTTGCACGGATCATCAGATATGAACGATCTCCTACAGACAATCCAAACTTTTATCAGCAAACTATCAATGCAGGATGCTTTCAGGATGGGGAAAATGGTGATAATGGTGTTCCGGATGAGTTGCCTGACAACATTGCTAACAGGCGTTTTTGTAAAACAATGGAGGACATCAGAGGTTTTCTGATGTCAAAAGGATATTCAGTACAAAGAGAATATCTTGCTTATAATCGTGTAAATACAGATGAAATATTTCCTATGAACTGGAATGATAATAATCAAATGTATACATTCATTTTTGAAAATGATAATCCACCAAATGGTGGAGTTGCATTGCCTGCTGAATTATTAAAACCGACATTTCCATGGGATGGTAGCACAGCAGATGTAACTTCTGCATTTAATGCAGGTAAATACTTTGCTCTTTACAGGGCCCATGGAAGCAGGGGTGGCTGGGGTGATCCAAGTTTTCATGAGGCTCAGGTTGATGCTTTAAACAATGGTGAAAACCGTCCATTCATCTGGTCAATTACCTGCCAGTCGGGCTGGTTCGACAATGAAACAGATGATATTAATATCTACAACACAAATGTTAATGATGAGTGCTTCGCTGAACACTGGCTAAGACATAATACAGGTGGAAGTTGTGGTATTCTTGCAGCCTGTCGAAATTCAACATCTGGGCCAAATGACCGATTTATATGGGGTTTGATGGATGCCATATGGCCAGATTTTACAACCTGGTGCCTTGATCCATATGGAGGCCCTGACCCCATCTATAAAATGGGAGATGTAATAAACTACGGTAAAGCATACATGGCAACAAAATATTCTAGCGCAAATAGAGTAACTACACTATATCACTGGTTTGGTGACCCAACCTCTGAAATGTGGACTTCACAACCCAGCGAATTAACTTCAGCAGAAGTGACAAGTTCTATTAATATTGGCACATCATCAATTACAGTCCAGGTATACCCGGCCACTGAAGATATGTTGGTTGCTATTTGCAGTGAAAATAACGACAGTATTTTCGGTACGGCTTATACGAATACATCAGGAATTGCAAGTGTTGGTTTGAATCACCCTATTGCTATTACAGATCCTTTATATATTACTGTTACTAAACATAATTACAAACCTTATGAATTCCAGGCTGGATGGGATGTACCAGGAATATGGGAAGGAACTGTTTCAACAGATTGGCATAATGCCAATAACTGGACATTCAATCATATTCCTGATAATACCAGCAACATATCTATACCTGTCAATTGTCCTCATTTCCCTGTAGTAAGTGGTGCAGTGGCTGAGTGTAAGAATCTAACAATTGCCAGTAACGCTATTCTTACTATCTCAAATGCTCAATTAACTATTAATGGCGACATGATTATTCATGGTGAATTTAGTATGATTTCCGGAGCAGCTGACCTGGTTATATATGGCGATGTAAGCTGGGAAAGTGGCTCAACTGCAGCAATAACAAGTAGCACAGCGCTAATGGATATTTTCGCCCACTGGATATTTAAAGCCGGATCAAATGTACATCTTGATAATGGATATGTAAGATTCAGTGGAATTAATAAAGGTATAAAATGCTATTCAGCTGACAGCTATTTCAATCACATTATCATTAACAATGATGTCACTAAATACACATACTATTCCTCTTCTTCCACCGAAGATCTTTTAATTAAAGGAGATTTGGATATAAACCCTGATGCCACATTCAGGCACTATTCCGATAAAAAAATGATAGTTGACGGCACATTTGTTTGTGACGGGGCCCACCGTTTTTCTTTCGGTACTTTCGTGTTCAATGGAGTCGGTATGGATTTTTATTCAAATACCAACAGTTTTTTCAATAATCTTGAAATCAATTCAACCGGAAATATTGATTTAATGACAGATATCGAAATCAGGGGAGGCCTTTCAATAAATGCCGGCAACTTAAGTCCCCACTCAAATACCATAACCATTGATGGTGACTGGGATAACGAGGTTGGTTCTGCCGGATTTACCGAGGCAACAGGTACAGTTGTTTTTTCGGGGGATTCGGATCAGCAAATTATTAATGATGAATATTTTAATATACTGGAATTAGATAATTCCGCAGGAAGTCTGATAATTGACAATTTAGATGTGGATGTTATTTGCAATCAATACAACTGGACCAATGGTGTGTTTACAATGCACGCCGGTGAATTCACGGCATATGATCTTTATGATGATGGTATTTTCGGAAACTACTTTATGGATGGAGGAACCATCAATCTAATGAACTTTGATGGATATGTAGATATGAATTGCGATTTAACAATGGAAAGCGGATATTTTAATATATATGGTGGAACTGATGACAGTTACTGGCCATTTGCAGCAAATGCCTTTTTAACCATGAGTGGCGGCGTCCTTGATTTTAAGGATGTGGGCATCCATTGTTATGATTCACCTTCATGGTATTTTAATGAAAATATCACAGGTGGTGTAATTCGCACTACAGGGGATTTCACAGGCGACAATGATGATTTTAATCCCCCGGGTGGCACACTTGAATTATATGGCCCGGATGATGCAAATCTTGGACAGGGACCATTTTGTACATTCAGGGATGTTAGAATAGAAAAGGCACCATTAAAGGATTCATGGCCCTTTAATATTGCCAAACCTGC
>JAIOTR010000308.1 GCA_021106665.1 Bacteroidales bacterium | reverse complement strand
CGCCAGCCATGCCAGGATAGTAAACAATAGCATCTATAATAATCATTGCTATGCTCTCGCCTTAAATGCACTTACAAATGGAGGAGGATTGTATATTGAGTCTTACGCATTACTTGATTCGGTAATCGTAAAATACAATGAAATATTTGACAACACACTTGAATCGGAGTATTGTCGCGGGGCAGGTATTTATGTAAGTAAGTCATTTCTTGACCTATGTAACAATACTATCAATAATAATTCCACCACAGGAACTTATTGTTATGGATCAGCTATTCGCCTGAATAATATTGATGGAGAGATTAATATTAATAATAACCTGATTTATGAAAATATACACCAGTCTGAATATATTGCAGTAGCAGTAATTTATCTTTACAATGTACAGAATGCAGATTCTAAGGTTACTATAAAAAATAATTCAATCAATAACAATTTAGCAATAGGAACAGGCCTATACCTTTGGGGTACTGCTATCTGGTTAGGGGGGCTTGGCGATCTTTTGGTAGTGATTGATGGCAATATTATTAAAGATCACGAGAGTATAGCAGGTTGTGGTATTCGGTCCAATAGTTCCTTTAACTACCGGCTTACCAACAATGTATTTAAAGCTAATACAGTTGAAGAATATGGCGGGGCAATTTTATATAAAATTGATTCCAAGGATAAAGATGATATTTATTTATTTCCCGGACAACCCAAACCAAAGCCTGTAAACTTCAAAAATAAAGGCACATTTCGCCCCCTCATAGCAAACAATACATTTGTAGGAAACCATGCCGGTTTATTAGGAGGTGCGGTTTACCTTTCTTTTACTTGTGATTCGCTTTGCCCTGTTATTATAAACAATATTTTTAAGGATAATACGGCTGATAGCCTGGATTTCGATGTTCACCACAATGGAGACGAAGAACTATTGTTTTCATACAATAACATTGATCTTTCAAGGATTTCCGGGAACTGGGCCGGAACAGGTAATATTCCCGGAGACCCTGGATTTATTGATACCCTGTTCCATATAGATGAATACAGCTTATGCTGCGGTGCTGGTATTAATTCTGTTCTGCATGACGAAAAATGGTATTCTTCTCCCATGACTGATTATGAAGGCCAACCGCGCCCAATGCCTTATACATATATGCCGGATATCGGTGCGGATGAAGTGGATGAAGGCACTGGGATTCCAAATCTTCCTGAAGATCAATCACCCATTTCAATGAATATTTTCCCTAATCCATTCTCAAATCAAACCACAATCGAATTCACACTTCCCGAATCAGAACTTGTAACGCTCTCAATATTTGACATAACAGGAAAACACCTAAAAACAATTCTTTCAAAAAAACTTTCAAAAGGAAATCATCAAATCAACTGGAATGCCGAAGAGCTGAATGAAGGGATTTATTTTATCAGGCTAGAAACCAATAAAGGAATTAAAACAATGAAAATGATAAAACTTAAATAATTATGAACGTCATCGCGAGCCACAGGGAAGGCTAAAAGTGATGGAGCGAAGCGATCTGTAAATTTAATAAATGAATGCATACAATAGGCAGATTGCCACACTCCACTACACACGGCCAGCCCTTCAGTTCGCAATGACGGTAAAAAATAGGAGGACAAACAAATGAAAAAGAAAAATTTATTTCAACTTTATCTGGCAGGAATATTTTTACTAACAACATTTCTTTCTCCGGCCCAGATCAGTGAACCAAAAGTTAAACAGTCCATATTTTTCGGTAAATCAAAACCGGTAAACGAAATGAAAATCGTGTTACCCGGTGAACATACCGAAAAGCAGCGTATCGTAAAAAACCGGATGCCTTGGTGGCCGGATAAAGAATATTTAAAAACAACTCCTGACCTGAAACCCGAAATGCAGATAAAACAAGGAGCCCTGAAATGCAAAGGCCCTTTGCTTAACTTTGATGGTGTGGGAAATGTAAACAATGGATTCCCGGCCGATCCTAATGGAGATGTTAGTCCTGACAATTACATCCAATCGGTAAACAGTTCGTTTGCTGTTTGGGACAAAAACGGGAACATTGTATTCGGTCCTGTCGATTATAAAAGTTTATGGGATGGATTTCCCGGGCCCTGGTCTAATCTGCCGTGGTGGGGGGATCCCATTTTAAAATACGACAGGCTGGCCGACAGATGGGTAATATCTACAATGGCATTTAGTTACAATTTGCAAATTTTCTATACGATGGTCGCTGTTTCAGAATCGCCCGATCCCTTAGGTGCATATAATTGTTATGGTTATGAATATGAAAATTTGAATGATTATCCTAAAATTTCTGTATGGCCCAATGGATATTATATTACCTGTAACATATTGGAATCCACAACCGGGGCTTTTCTCCATTCACTCGTTACCGTAATCGACAGGGAAGCTATGCTGGCAGGTGAACCGCAAGCTACTATGATAGAATTTGAAATTTCCGAACCAGATTCGGCAAGGTTTTTCCCTTTACCGGCAGATTTTTATGGTGCCGATATTCCGGCAGATTCATCCTGTTATATTATCAATGTGGACAATCATGATCCCGGAAACCCATGGAACCTGTCACTCGACATCTACGCCTTTGATCCGGATTGGAATACTCCGGCAAATTCTACTTTTGAGCAAATATCTCAATTAGAAATAGGAGAAGTGGAACCGGTGATCAACTATGGGCTTGGAGCGCCACAGCACAATAACGATAAAAATGTCATGACTATACCCATTTTTATGATGTACCCACTTTCCTATCGTGTTTTTGATAACCATGAAATTATGGTTTGTTGTCATACCATGTGGGACGGAGATATTCATTATATCAAATGGTACGAATTAAGGAGGGAGGATACAGATTGGTATATTTACCAAACAGGTAATTATGCCCCGGATAATATTCATCGCTACCAGCCAAGTATTAATATGAACTCAAAAGGTGATATTGCTATGGGTTATACTGTTTCGGATGAATTTACCTTTCCATCGGTGAGAATGACGGGGAGACGGGCCGGTGATCCTTTGGGGGAGATGACATTTCAGGAAATTGAACTATTTACCGGATTAAATTTTATCAATACCTATCAGAGTGATTTTGATCAGAACCGATGGGGAGATTATGCATCTATGATGGTAGACCCGGCTGATGACAGCACCTTCTGGTTTACCAATATGTACCCGTTGGCAGTGGCAAGTTCAGGTAACTGGGGTACCCGGGTTTTTAAAATAAACCTTACAGAGGAATTTGAAACTGTTACAGCATATGCCGG
>JAIOTR010000226.1 GCA_021106665.1 Bacteroidales bacterium | reverse complement strand
TATTTTTACTGATAGATTCAATTATGATTAATTCGAAAACAAAAGGCTATGAAAAGAAGAATCCTAATTCCGTTATTTTTTCTAAGTTTATTTGCGCAGGGACAAACAATTATACCAGGTGGGAGTGTAAATGGTTCCTGGCAATTGGTTGGATCGCCTTATCTGATCCAGGGATCAATTTTTATCCAGGATGGTGAAACACTTAGCATTGAGCCTGGTGTTTCAGTTGAGTTTGAAGGCACATACAAACTTTTGGTACTTGGACAATTACTTGCAGTTGGAAATAATTTTGACACCATTTCTTTTTCTGCTGCAGATACCCTATCAGGATGGTTAGGTATTCATTTTGACGAAACACCTGAAACCAACGACACTTCAAGAATCTCATATTGTAAAATTAAGTATGTAAATACATCAACCTATGAGTACAGCGGAGCTATTTTTTTAGATAATTTCTCAAAATTAGTGATATCAAATTGCCTGATTTCCAACAATAAAAACTCACACAATGGTGGCGGAATTAACTGCTATTCGTTTAGCAGTCCAATAATTCGGGATAATAGGATATGTTACAATGAGGCTGACAAAGGAGCTGGAATTTGTTCATCCACGCAATGTGACCCTAAAATATTAAATAACATAATAGAGTATAATATTGCTATTTGGGGCGGGGGTATTTATTTAGGTTCAGGTGATCCATTAGTTAAGTCTAATATTATTGCCTTCAATGAGTCAACTTCAAATGGTAATGGAGGAGCAGGGGGGGTAAATATTGACTGGTTCTGTGATCCAATTCTTTCAAATAATCTAATTTGTTATAATATAGCATCTGGCTATGGTGCAGCTATATCTTGTGACAACGGTGACCCAATTTTGGCAAATAATACCATTACCGGGAATTCAAGTGGAATTCATTGTGACGGTGATGCCCATCCTGTTTTCTATAACACTATTTTATATGGAAATAGCGATGTTGAGGTATATATTGAAACAGAGGACAGTGACCCTGACTTTTATTATTGCAATGTGCAAGGAGGCACTGCCTCATTTGTTATGAACGGTAACCTTTACACTGGTACCTATGAAAGTAATATAGATAATGATCCGCAGTTTGTTGATGCTGCGGGATTTGATTTCCATGTAGATGCCGGAAGTCCGGTTATTGATGGCGGGTTAAATTTTTATGTATTGGATTCGTTGGTCCTGGATCACTTACCAAGGATTGTGGATGGTGATGGTGATGGCACCGCTGATGTGGATATGGGTGCATATGAATATCAGGAGACTCCAATGTTAACTTCTTTTTTTATTGGAGAGGATACGGTTTGCCAAACCGATAACGGAATTTTTATTTACACTGGCAATGCAACTCCTGATGCTACATTTTTTTGGGATTTTGATGGAGGAGAGATTATTAGTGGAAGTGGTCAGGGACCCTATCATATCCATTGGGAGGAAACCGGATCTAAAACAATATCTCTTTACGTTTATGACAATGAAATTTATTCGGATACAAGTTACCACATTACTGAAGTTGTGGAGGCAACAGATGTTTCGCTGACTATTGTCTCAACTGGTAATATCATTTGTGAAGGAGAATCGGTGACCTTTACTGCATTACCTGTAAATGGTGGTGAATACCCGGTTTACGAATGGAATCACAATGGACAAATTGTGGGGGCAAACAGCCAGGTGTACACCACCTCTGATATTCAGGATGGGGATACTGTTTATTGTCGTATGAATTCATCCTTAACATGCGTTTCGGTGGAATGGGCAATTTCAAATATGATTGACATGTTCGTTTATGAGTATCCATTGGTATCCATTGAAGTCCTCCCAAACGATACAGTTGATATTGAAGAGATAATTACCTTAAATGCAGGAGTTGGGGCTGATAGCTACCTATGGTCAACAGGAGAAACCACGCAAAGTATTGAAGTTTCAAATACAAGTGGCCCGACTGGAGGGATGCAGGAGTATTCCTTGGTTGCCACGAATGAAAATCTTTGTGCCGGGTATGATACCGTTAATGTATATTTTACAATTTTGACAGATATAAATAAACCCTTTAATGTTTCAAAAGAGTACATATACCCCAACCCAACTTCGGGAAACGTATATTTGCAATTATCTAATGATGCTGAAAATGTCACTGCATCTATAGTTACTGTTCAAGGGAGGTTGATCCATACAGTAAAAATTGATAAAGTTTATAGATCAACACCTGTTGAAATTGAATTTCCTAATATGCCTTCTGGTATTTACTTGTTGCATATTACATCAGATGGATATAGGACTAATTGTAAAATATTTATAAAATAAAAACACATCAGGACAATACAAATTTGGCTGTACTTTTTGGCTTTCCAACTGATATGCTTGTGTATCATTTTTTGTGCCCAATGTTCAATGTTTTAAGTCCGAAGTTAACCAAATCACCACACTACAATCTGAAATCATAATTATCGCCTCAGGAGGGGCTGGGGAGGTTGGAAATGCTGGCAGATCAGAAATTAAGTCAAATTTTAGAATTACGATTTACATTTACAGAATTCAAAATCCAGGGCAAAGAGCAAAAAACAAGGAGATCATCCGGTAGTATAAACCAAAATTTTGGATTTTGAAATGTTTATGT
>JAIOTR010000015.1 GCA_021106665.1 Bacteroidales bacterium | reverse complement strand
GATTATTTATTAAAACCTATCAAATTGGAACGGTTTATTAAAGCTGTTAATAAAGTTGTTGAGCAATTTAACATACCAATTGAGCCGGATGAAAATCATGTCAAACAGCAAAATCAATCTATTTTCCTTAAAGAAGACCAGGTAACTTATCAGCTTAACCTAAATGATATCCTTTTCATTGAAGCCTATGGAAATTATTTGAAAGTTCATACTAAAGAGAAAGTTTATGTTACCCGTGACACCATGCATGATATGGAAAATAAACTCCCTGAAGAAATGTTTCTACGTGTTCATAAATCTTATATTGTTTCTCTTTCTAATATAGATTCTGTTAGCGGAAACCGTGTTTACATAAACAAACAAGAAATACCTGTTGGGGAAATGTATAAACTTGCCCTAAAACAAAAGATTGAAAGTTGAATTCAGACTGATGTGCCCAGAAGCAATATAATGAAAACTCCAATAACGAATAACAAGTTTAAAATCATCTATCTCTCCCGATCCCGAAAGATTTCGGGACATCGGGATCACTAATCAAAGTCATTCCAAAATCATCATCTTCCTGGTAACTATACTATCACCGGCCTGAAGCTGATAATAATAAACACCACTTTCAAGGTTAGTGGCTGTGTAAGTTACCTGATGGTTTCCTGTATTCTGAGATTCATTAATCAGACTTGCCACTACCCTACCTGTTAAATCAAATACCTTTATGGAAACAAAACTTTCTTCAGCCAGATAATAACGAATATTAGTCTGCCCTTTAAATGGATTCGGGTAATTTTGAGAAAGTGTTGCAGAAATATTATTCTTCAGTTCATGAGTACCGGTAAATTGAGGAGTAATATGTCCGTAGTAAACATCCTGCTCACCATTGAATGTTGCAGCCCAGGCAAGGTGTGCTCCTGATTCATCAGAGAACATATCAAAGTAATCGCCCATTTTATCTTGTTGCGGCCATCCAAGATGAGGATTGAAGAATTCAGACAAAGGAACATTTTCGCACCATGTATCTCCCGCATCCATCGAATAGGCATAATACAATGTTGAGTTAACTGTTCCAGGGTAATCCCTTGTATCTAGCCAAACAGCATCAATACGTCCATCGGGTGCAACTGACATGGTTCCGAACCATTGCCAGGCATTGTTGCCAGGATCATCATTTACCCTAACGGGTGAACTCCAGGTCAAACCGCCATCGGTACTCCTTGCAAACATCACATCAAGCGGGTCAGAAGTTGAGTAACGTTCTACTGAACAAAGAATATAAACATTACCATGATTTGGCCCACCACTCGAATCAACAGTAATAATTGTTTGACCAAGTAATCCAGATGGGTTGGGGCAACTATAGCCTCCAAAACCAACAACTTCACCATCAAGATCAACGTTAGTTGCAAAATCCCATGAAACTATTTGTCCCGGGTTTTGAGCAGTGGATGATTTGGCTACTGTAAAGTTATTCCCCCAGGTTGCGCCACAGGTATAAAGATCACCTTCAGCGCTAACCACATTGGTTCCCCAGTAGGGCCAATCCGGAATTGAAACACAATCTTCATAACTATAACCACCGTCTGTTGATCTTGTAAAAAAACCGGGTTCACAATAACTGAAAGAAACATTCCAGAATGCATATATATTACCTGAACCAATGCCAGATGATTTGTCAATTGTCATCCATTGTTTGTCACCGCCCTGGGCAAATGTTCCATTATCCCATGTAATACCACCATCATCGGATATGAATACATCACACAAATAATCTTCACCTTGCACGGTGAGGCTGTTGTAATAAAAATTACCATTCACATCACAATCCAGCACAGGATCAGAACGAAAAATACCAGGGGTGAGCACTCCCGGGAATGTCCATGTTAGTCCGCCATCATTAGTATATCCTATACCTGCCTGTCGGAAGTTGTTGGTGATGGTATTAAATTGTCGCCAGCCAATGGCCATTTTGCTCGGATCGTTAGGATCATAAGTTATTGAAGGCTCGTTGCCAGCATCCCCAATAATATTTTGACCAAATTCATCTACATTCACCTGGACTGCTGTGAACCATTCAGTCTTATAGCTATAAGCAGGAGATTTCTCGAAATTTTCGCGGGGTTCGTAAATGTATTCCCCTTCAGCCACTTCGTGCCGGGGTATATTAGGCTTATTAGATTCTGTTTGGGCAAATACCGTTGAATTAAATAGAAAAAATCCCAATAAAAACAGGGATGCGAAATCTTTAATTGTAGTAAGTTTGTTTTTCATTGTATAAGTTATTTTAATTGAGTATGCGTTATTATTTACTAAATAAAAATCAAAAAAAATGTTTCACGCAGATAGCGCAGATTATCGCAGAAATATATTATTTTTATAAGAGTGTAAAAGTATTAATATCTCAATAAAAAACTATTATTACGGTCAAATATTTCAAATGACTGATTGATATAGAAATATGGTTCAACTAAAAAAGTTTTTTGTAAATCTCGACAGTTATGTAATTATTTAGAGATACTCCATATGTAAGCAATATGATGGATTTATCTTTCTCAAAATAAATATATGTTGTAACTGATAATTCAGTGTTGTAATAATCTTCGGCTTTTTCCCACTCTTCTCCTACGCAATTTTTAATATCCTCAACCAGTTTATCAAATTCCTCCTGCGAAATTGATCCAGATTTTTCGTAGCGCAATTTCCAGATATTATCATTTATTTTTGTGACTGTTCCGTTAGGAAAGTCGTTCAAATAAAATACCGGGGCATATTTTGTGATGTTTTTATTGTTACTTTGTTCAGCCGTTTCCGGAAAATATAAACCATTACAATCATTTAAGATGCCTTTAGTTAATGCATTCAGTTTCAAGCAAAACATATCATAGTTAAAGCTTGAATTGTTAAAAGGATCGATATAATATTCTGAAAGCACTTCGCCGTTTCCCCAGGTTCCTTTTGCAATAATTTCTCCTGATGCATCATAAAATATTCCATAACCATTATAAATACCTCCCTCCCATTCTCCAATATATTTTTTTCCTGTAATGAATATATAAGTACCTTTTCCTTTGATCTCATGATCTGTAAATTCCCCTTCGTAAACATCACCATGTTTATAAAGGTAAATTCCAATACCATGTCTTTTTTCATCTTTGAAAATACCGGTGTATTTATCACCATTTGAGTAGGCTTTTGATCCGAATCCATTATAGCAGTCACCTGACTCGCAAGTTGAATTTTGACTAAATCCAATAAAAACCCAAGCTGTTAGTAAAATAATGCCGTATATCCTTTTTATCATGATGATGATATTTCAGATATTTATACATATTTTATATCAAAACAGATACGTTAAGCCACAATTTTTATTATTGCTGGAATAAGTAATTAACCAATTAGTTTTTTACCGGTTTTGTATGCATCACCTGCTTTATCTCCTAATTTTCTGTATTCCCGAACTCCTGAAAAATATATTAAGGGGTTAATTGCTTCGATGCTAATTGATCCTTTGTTATTTGCGTCTTCAATTTTTTCCGTATCAACATGGGTTTCGAGAATTTCACCAATGAAATGGTTGGTTCGCCCTACAATATTGGCTTCAACAAGTTTGCATTCAAAGTTGATTGGACATTCCTTAATAATGGGAGATTGAATATAAGATGAAGGAATTTTAGTCAATCCGGATATTTCAAATTTATCTGTATTTCTTCCCGAAGTTATTCCACAAAAGTCAGCCTCATCCATTATTTCAACTGTTGCAATATTTACAGTAAAGTCTTTATTCTCTTTTATTTTTTCTCCGGTGAAACTTTTTTGTCCAACAGAAATTCCCAATGTGAGCGGGCTACCGCTTAACATACTTATCCACGCAATGGTAACAATATTAGCTTTTTCCATATTACCTGTTACTACCAGAACTGTCGGGAAGGGTAATATTAAACGTTGGGGGCCGAGTTTTGTTTTCATATGATTATTATGATAAAATTATCTGTGAAAATCATAAAAATCTGCGTTCTATTTGCCCTGCATTATTCCACGATCATTTTTTGGGTTCCTAACAACTCATTACGGTTGTTAATGAATTTACAAATATAAACGCCTTGCATCAGGTCACTACCGGGTATTTCAAGTCTTCCAGAGTTTATGCCAGATATTCGTTTCACTTCTTTACCAAATACATTATAAATCAATAAGGAACAATCTATAACTTCCATCTTCGATGTAACTTGTAATATAGCTTTTTCGCGAAACGGATTCGGATATATTACAAAAGAAAAATGCTCTTGTTTCTTTATCTTTTCTGTGTTTACAATGTATCCATTTATTTCACCCGGTGTCCCATTATTTTCAGATGCAATCCAGCTTTCAGGAAGGGCATTGTCGTACTGCCAGTATTTTAGCTCTAATGTTGGCCCGTTGCCATTGGGTTCTGTTGGCCAGGGATCTTCAACTCCAAAATGGACAGTATCAATCAGTGCTCCTTCTGCATTAAAAACTCTTATCAACTCACCGTTGCTGCTCAGGCCAAAATTAATCTCCCCAATGTAGTTTTCAACATCGGGGAAAACAGTATTAAATTCTACAGAATCCCTAACAAGAACAAGATAACCAAAAGGCTCAATATTTGTTCCATCCGGAAAAACGAATGTGTGCAAATCGTCTGAATCCTTAAATGACCAGCCTCCAATATCGAGGTAATATTCATGTGGATTGTAAAATTCAACCCAGTCGCGGGGATTTACATTCGCAGATGAATTATAATTGATTTCATTTATTACAAGTGAATCGCTAAAGTATTTAGGTTTGAACTGGGCAATGATATTATCACCTGAAGTCAGGCTAACAATTACATCATCAATAGTATCATTTGGCAGTACCGTGTGGTTATTTAAAATCCACTTATCAAATTCATAGCTGATATTGGTTTCGATGGCAGTAAGTTTTGTATCAACGCCTCCAAAATAATAACCACCCCAGGGCAGATCATCATGCTCAAGGGAGTTGATCTCCAACTTTCCCGTGCCGGATGGAACTACATTAAAAATCACCTCATAAGGTCCGGTCAGATCATAACAATCAATTAGACCTGTTGGAAGATAATTATAACGGTTATTAATAAAGTTCCTGATTTTCTGAACATTATTTTGCCACTGGTTCACCGAACCTCCCCATCTGGCAACATGTTCAGGCATTTCAGGAAGCATGAGTGATTCGATTGTATCGAGGTAATTGGTCCAATTATTAGCTATAAATGCAGAATTATAAAGATCAATGTATCTTGATACATAATACTGGTTGAATTCATCATTATCAATTAGTGCATTCAGAATTTCAATATGGTCTTCCGGATCAGAAGTAAGGCCTTCGGGATAGCATGGCGATACATATGGAGAAGTCCCCGGAACCCCTGTATAATTAATGTAGTGGTTAAATGTTGCATCCTCATCCCATAATACATAACCCCACAGTTTGTGCCCTCCATTGGGGTTGATACCTTTCCACCATCCTACATTCCAGTTGATCCAGTCGGAACATACCACGAAAGAATTTATATGGACATAATCCACAAGGCTTTTATAATCATATCTTGTTTTAACGTACTCAAAGTTATCCTGGTTAGCCATATTATTGTAAAGGATAAAATCATGAATTTCATCCCAATCATCCCATGCAGCCTGTCCGCCATATTCTGCCCAGCTACCACCCCACAGCATCAGGTAATATATGTCATATTTCCCTTGATCATAATAGTAATTTGTAAAGTCATGGTCGTTCACTTTTTCACGATATCCATAAACACCCCAATAAATACCATTGACATATAATAGTCCTTTTATTCCTTTACGAACATCAAGATGAAGATCATTTTTCTCAGCCATATTTTGTACAAGAAAATCCCTTAAAAGCGCACTTGTGTCAATACCGGGATAATTATCATCTCCAGCAGCCCTGAGTATAATCCTTTGAAATTCATCGCGATCTGTTAAAGGAATCATTTGTTCACGAATCGCATAATTATAGCCACATTCATCACGTGAAATATAATCTATGCTTCGCTGATCATGTACCCATGAATCCTGTCCGTGCTCATTAAATTCACCATAACCAATGTTTGTTCTCACTCCTTCCTTATTGAAGTATTCGAAAGTTCCGAATGGCCTGAGGGATTGATTACCATTTAACAAATTATCCAATTGTGCAGCAGAACAGGACATGATTGCCACTGTATGCGTGTCATTAATAAAATAGGTATTAAACTCTATCAGGCTATATGCGACATCCTGATCAGAGCAAATGGTAACTGCTTTTACTATAGTTGTCTCTGTGATAGGAATTGGCTCGGTATAGACCGGTGATGTGGAAATTGGTTTGCTGCCGTTTGTGGTATAATGGATCTCGGAATTGGGTTGAGTTGTTGTGATGGTGATTGAGAGTGGCTCACTGTAAAATCCGGCAGTATCACTCATCTGAGGTTTATCAGCGTATTTAGCATATGGAGTGGCGCTGGTATTGGTGCTTCCAGGAGTTGGATAAAAATAAATACTCCAATCCATACCTCCATCTGTAGTACGTCCTCTTGAATGTTCCTTGCGTGTGATTATAAGTTCCACCTGATCAACAATTACACCCTGGGGATTGGTTAAAACGATAGATTCGGGTATGTCCTTTGTTTGTGTTAATCTGAAATTTGTATGGTAGTTATTCCCGGAAACCAGGTCTCTGCCTGTTGCCCAGATTTTTAAAAAACCATTTGCCGAAATAGTAACTCCCTCAGGAAATTGCCATTTCAATGAGTCTTCAGGATGATCGCTCAGGTAATATGCGCCTAAATCCACTGAATTACTACCGGTGTTGTATAATTCAAACCAATCTTCATATTGCCCATAATTATCAGTAAAACTACTTAGGTTGGAGGCAGAGTATTCATTGATTACTACCTGTCCTGATATTGATTGATGCAATACTACGAGTATTAACACAAGAAGAAATGAATATGATGTAAATAACGATCTCATAATTATTTAGTATTAAATTTTCTAATATTTATTTATCCCTAACAATTTATCAGACAATATTTTGCTAACAATCGTTGTATTAACCAGCTAATTTAAACAAATTTAGTTCAATTTATTGGTATTGATAAGTATCATATTAATTCTTATGGTTAACTTTGAGAAATAAATTTTCTAACAATTATTCGTTTAAATTAATATTTGAATTAGTATTGCATATTCAAAATTTGATCATGGAGAAGAAAATCAGAAAAGTTATAAAGTTTGAGGATTTACCTGAAGATGCACTTGAAGAACTGTCGGAAGAATATCCTGATGGATGGAAAGACCATGTAAAAAAGATAGTTAAACCAAATGGTGATACCTTCCATGCCATTAACCTTGAATTGGAGAATGTATCTTATCTCGTGAAGATTGAAGTGAAGGTTGATGCTAAAAGTGATAAATTGGATGAATCTATATTAGATAAAGAAGCAGAAAAAGAAGCGATCAAGGATGCTAAAGAAGATATTGAACAGGGTGAGGGCGACAATGATTAAATAAAAATTGTATTTATTAAAACAAAAAAAGCTCAACAATATGTTGAGCTTTAAATTTTCTGAATTAAATAATGATGTATACTAAGCTAATTTAACGTCAACTGCGTTTAAACCTTTTTTTCCTTCTTTGAGCTCAAATGTTACTTCATCTTCATCTCTGACTTCATCAATTAATCCTGAAACATGTACAAAATAATCTTTGCCATCTTCGTCATCAATAATGAATCCAAATCCTTTGGATGCATTAAAGAATTTTACTTTACCTGTTTTCATTGTTGTGTTATAATTTAAAAAAATGTGAATAAATAAGGGCGCAAAGGTAATATAATATTTTTAACAAATTACCAAGTGTGTAATATTTAGCCGTAATATTTATTTGGGAATTAACACAGTAATAACAATAAACATATAGCATACTAGGAAATCCCATGAGCTTCAATACATCATTGATTTTTCAATGGAAGGATTTAAAAAAGAAATTATCGTCAGCAGGGATAAGGTTATTCAGCTAAAGACGTGGTTCGAATGCCTGAAGTGAATCATCCTGGAATTTTTCTTTAATATCGAAAATTTCAATTTTCCAATCGTGCTTCAGGGTATAGACTCCGCCAATAAACGGATTCAACATGTATCCCCATGATGGATTTTCGCCCGCATAACACTCCCAGTATTTATCTCCAAAATAAAATTTAAATTTCCTGTCCTCATGCTTTATCAGACAATGATAGATTTCATCTATTTCAATTGTATCGATTGTTGCCTGTTGCCCAACCCCATCATTGGGATGGACTCCGTTTACGTAGCAATAACCACCTATAAGAAGCAGTGTGTCATCAACACATTTATAGACCAATCGTACTGAACCATGGTCGTGATGCAAACCCATTGAAAACCCCCTTAATTTACTCCATCCATTTCTTTCCGGTTCAGGGTAGTACCAACTTTCATTGGCTCTGAACTGAAATTCCGTTTGCTTAAGGTTGTAAATAAAGTGAACAGAAGGATAGTAAGAATGATTGCCTTTTTTTATCTCGATCTCGCGCCATTTGTTTGAATAATCAATAAAGGTAGCCCGGCTTACCAGAAATATCTCCGATAGCGGAAGCAGGATGATAACGACAGTTAATATCCGAATTGTAACCTTCATTTAAATTATTAAACGATAGGTTTTTGGAAAGGTTATAGTTGTTGATAAAATAATTTTCAAACATAAAGATCTCTAATATACAGGCCTTAGGGAGAGGGTAAAGAAGCCGGTTTTAAAACATGGTAAAGGTTAAGCAACAATCAATTACAAAAAATCATCTCAATTGCGCTAATATATTTCTGGCCATAGTATTTTCAGGATCAATAGCAAACACCCTGTCAAGCAGTTCTTTTGCCTTAGCATTGTTCATTTCCAGCATATATAAACCTGCCAGGTTCACCAGCCCCTGGATGTGGTCGGGATCGAGATTTATGGCTGTTTCAAAACATTCTTTTGCACCATTGATATCTTTTAAATTCATCCAGACAAATCCCAGGTTTACATATGCTGATGTATAATCAGGATCTTCTGAAATAATAAACTCAAAGGTTTGTTTTGCTTTGTTGAATTTTCCCATTTTTACCAATAAGCTTCCATATTTATTTTGGAACTCAAGGTTATATTTTGCAAGTTCAATTGCATTTTCGTAAAAATAATTAGCTATCAAATTATTGTTTATGCTTTCGTATGCTTGTCCAATCCTATAGCTTGTCCATGCATCATAGTTGCTGTAATCCTTTGTTGTTAATTGACTTTCCAGTGTTTCTTTTACCCCCTTTTGTTCAACCAATGAAATAATATTCCGGTGATCTTTTTTTAAAAAGTATAAATTAATAACAGCATTAAAATAATAATTGCTATCGGGGATGTTCACCAGGTTCAAATAGCTGGCAGCAGAATCAAGATAATTGTGATCGGGATGGTAAGATTCATATTCCAACAGGTATCCACGTGCAATTGTTAAACTATCAGTATAGGGATTATTAATAGAGACCATGCCTTTAAAAACCTTATCTTCATTGAGCTGTTCTTCAGTTGGTGGTTTGGATATTTTATGATCATGAATTTTAACATGTGGAATGTCACGACTACCTGATTCCCTCATATGACATAACACACAGTCATTGTTATTAAGGATAATGTCGTCTTTTGGGACTGAACAATAATCTCTCCCGGCATCATGGCAATCCAAACAAAACTTATTATATATTTCCCTATTGGTTTCCAACCTTGAGATATGCGGATTATGGCAATTGCTGCAACTGAACTGTCCGCCGGATTCAATATAACAGGTGCTTTGCACCAAGCGCTCAAGATGAGATGCCATGATAAAATCTTCTTTCCCACCTTCAAAAAGTGGCATGAATATATCCATCACTTCTGTGAGAAGCATACCGGGTTTAAAGTCGTAAAAACTTTTCCCGGGTTTTAAAATCATCGTTCCCTGTAAATGACATCTTGCACATATATCTATCTGTAATTTAGGATTGAGTTTGGCTGGATTTACTATGCTAAAATCAATATATATTGCGGTATCGATAATAAAACCGGACTTTTTAAAATTCACATGAACCTCCCCTGGCCCATGGCATCGCTCACAATCAATACCATCAGGAATATGGCTGTATTTATTCTCTGAACCAAGCACAAAATCAGGAAATCCATTGTGGCATGACATACATTCCAGACCGATTTTTCTAGAGAACCTTGAATTATGGCCGTCTTTAAATCCGGGTGGGAAATCAAAAAGGCTATCCTGCGTATAAAAAGTAAAAGGGGTCTGATAAGCATATCGACCGGATAAAAAGATATGCGAATTGGTGTGTTGCCCCGATCCTATTATGTAATCAACCTTTTCTTCTCTCGCATGTAATTTATCACCACCACTTAACCTGTATTCTTCAATTCTAAGCGTGTCGAAATTCCAGGAGGGTTTATAATGTAAATTCCTAAAAGGATCAAATAAAACAGAATCAGTACCAATTACTGCGGCGCTTTTGGTTTTATTGGCTGTATCGAACGACATTCCCATTCCTGTTCTTAAATAGGTCTTGTAAATATCGAAATGACATTCCTTGCAAATATGCATACCCACATACTTAACACTGTCATGCAAATTCAGATAACCTTTTTGATCGCTGTATATCAATTCAGCATCTGGTGTTTTCCAAATAAAAAGGGTTAATATAAGGATCACAAAAAGAAATAATACTGATTTATATGTGATATTATGTGGTTTCACGTGTTCAAAAATACAAGTTTTTATCTAATTATTATTCCTGTTCACTTTGGTATGAAATATATATTTATATTTGAGGGGTAATTTATTATCTATCTTAAAAATTTAACATCATGAACAGAGTAATTATTTTTCTTTTTATTTTTTCGATCAGCTTGTCGGTTTTGGGTCAAACTAATCAAAACCAAATGGATGAGTTTGGATTTACAAGCCGCTCCATTAAAAATCATAAAATATTCGAACAGTTAGATCAATTAAAAGATGCCAATGAATGGACATCCATAGGCCCATATGGTGGGGATGTATTCGATATAGCTGTAAACCCGCTGAATACGGATGTTGTTTTTGCTGCGGCCGGAATTCCATATAAAAGTATTGATGGTGGACAAACATGGGTATTCATCGAGGATTTGTTAAACCTCTCCCCTTCCGGTATCGGGACTTTTGAAGCCGCCAGCAATGGAGTAATTTATGCTGCCGGACCTTATTCCTATTACAAAATCTTTCGCTCCACCGACGGCGGGGAAACCTGGGAACAAAAATCTATCCCTGTCAATGGTGCCGGAAATGACATAACCATCGATCCAAATGATCCCAATATAGTCTATATGGGTTTAACAGTAGCAGGGGGATCATCAAATTATGCCATTGTTAAATCAATTGACGGTGGTGATAGCTGGACTTATTTTAATATGACAAGTGTTTTACCATTGGGGTGGTCAGTCGTAAATCTTATGGTTGATCCGGATGACAGCCAGGTGATCTTTGCTATCGGAAATGAAAGTTTTAGTAATGCGGCTGTGGTTGCTACTTTTAATGGTGGCGCTACATGGGAAAACCGGACAGGGAATCTTCCTGTTGGGAAGCCTTACAACAAGCTGACAATTTCGGAGCAGGATGTTTATATTGCAGGGGGTCAATTGTTTGGTGGTCAGATAATGGGTATTTATAAAACAGAAAATTACGGCCAAAGCTGGCAGAATATCTCCACAAACTTTCCTAACAAGGTATCCAATGCAATTCTCATTGATCCTACCAATACCGACAAAATGTATGTGGCTTCAGAAGGTGATGGTGTTTATTTCACTTTGAATGGTGGAATAACCTGGAATTTTAATACTTCAGGCGCCGGAGATAATGGGGCAGCACGTTGCCTTTTATTTGAACCGGGAAACACCGATGTTATCTATGCTGGATTTTTAAGCCTTGCTGTTTGTAAGAGTGAGGATGCTGCTTTAAACTGGGAATTTGCCAATAAAGGTATTGCAACATTGCAAACCGATGATGTTGAGGTTAACCCAAATGACCCAATGAATATTTTTGTTGGTTTCGAAGCTGAAAATTCCGGTGGCTGCTATTTAAGTAATGATGGAGGTGACACATGGCAATTGGTTGAAGGGTTGCCGGGTACAAGATTTTCTCAGGTTACTTTTGGAGCAGATGAAACATTGTATGCATGGTCCAACGGCCCTTCATCAATTGCTCAAGAGGGTTTATATAAATCAACAGATGGTGGCGTGACATGGGAAAATACGGGACCCAATATCGGTAGTGTTTTTGAAACCCAAATTTATGCATTGGTAGCTTCTGAAACCAATGATTCCTTGTTGTTTATTGGCGGAAATAATTTTGGTAACAATGGATGGGAATCAATGATATATAGAACAACAGATAGTGGGACAAATTGGGAGAATGTATATATGGGACCAGAAAACGATAGCTTTAAATATTTATTTATTGATCCCAATTCGGATGATGAAGTAATTTATACGGGTTATGGAAACCAATCCGATCATG
>JAIOTR010000007.1 GCA_021106665.1 Bacteroidales bacterium | reverse complement strand
TTTAACCCATGGATATTTGACGGACCCGGTTGAAATATTGAATTCAGCCAAGTTTAAAGAAGACTATCGTGAAATGGTAATCGTGAAGGATATTGAAATCTACTCTATGTGCGAGCATCATATGATCCCTTTTATAGGCAAAGCTCATGTGGGCTATATCCCAAACGGTTACATCACCGGACTAAGTAAAATTGCCAGGGTAGTAGAAGCATTTGCACGCAGGCTCCAGGTACAGGAGAGACTTACAACTCAGATAAAGGAGTGTATTCAGGATACACTTAATCCACTTGGAGTAGCTGTTGTTATTGAAGCACAACATTTATGTATGATGATGCGTGGAGTTCAGAAACAAAATTCCGTCACTACCACATCTGATTTTACAGGAGCATTTAAACGAAAAGAGACACGTGAAGAGTTTATTCATTTGATCGGAACTAAACTGCACTAAGTATTTAACCTAATTATAATGAACCTTTCAGGTTGAGCATTGGCTAAGGGGCTGACATACCTGAAAGGTTGAGATATCCAAGCCGTTAAAACTTAACGGGTTCCTCCTTCAACCTTTCAAGTCCCACCATCATAAGCTCACTTCGACTTGAAAGGTTAGCGCCATCCAAAACTTTTCTGGTTAAAATTTGTTAATTCCATAATTTATTTTCCAAATGGGCATTATATTTGACATCAATCAATAATAGTATTTAACTGACATGTTAACACAAAGAAATAACAATCAAACAGAAAGAGTAAAAATCGAAACCAAGGACATGGCTGCGAATTTTGTGGCTAATGTATTTGCCTGGATGGGAATAGCGCTGGCTATTACAGCGTTTACGGCTTATTATTTTGCATCCAATGAAAATCTGATCAATTCATTATTCAATCCTGAAACAGGAATGACCACCTTAGGCTGGATTGTCATGTTGTCACCCCTTGGATTTGTACTTGCTATGGGAATGGGATTTCAGCGTTTTTCAGTTGGGACATTAACGCTTTTATTTGGTGTTTTTAGTATCCTCATGGGAGCCAGTTTGAGCTTCATATTATTGATATACACTTCCGCATCCATATTTCAGACTTTCGCTGTAACAGCCGGGATGTTTGCTATTATGTCGTTTGTGGGATATACTACAAAAACAGATCTAACAAAATTTGGATCGTTGATGATGATGGGATTAATCGGAATTATTATTGCCAGTGTCGTGAACATGTTTATGCGCAGCGAAGCCTTTGATTACATCATCAGTTTTATCGGAGTGCTTGTTTTTACAGGATTAACTGCTTACGATGTACAAAAGTTAAAGCGAATTGGAGCAGGAGTTCAATATGGCTCCGAACCGGCCAGAAAACTGGTGATAATGGGTGCATTATCTCTTTACCTTGATTTCATCAACCTGTTCTTATTCTTATTAAGATTTTTAGGAAACCGAAGATAACTATACGTTCTTAACATACCGCTTCAAAAAGAAAGCCTGCTGAATTTTTTTCAGCGGGTTTTTATTTTATTATTTCAAACGATTTCGTTATAACATACCGCCCAGCATACAAACGACACAAATATATACCGCTTTCTATACTTTTACCCGAATTATCAGATACATTCCAGGTTAATTTGTGTTTTCCTTTACCCAAATTTTTCGTAATTAATTTTGTTACTAATTGACCACTAATACTAAAAATCATAGCTTGAACATTACATTTTTTTTCAATTATAAATTCAAAAGTTGCACTTTCAGATATTGGATTTGGATATATTTTAAAATTTGTAATCGGGCTTGGAGCTTCAGGAATATTTGTAACAACGTCATATTTGGTAAAAAGTACATCTGAATCAAGGTCTCCAGGGACTTCACTTTTAAAATAAGTCAGGTACATACAATTATTATAGAATAAAAGTTTGGCATCATTTACCATATTCCCTGAAGAATCAATTATATATCCAATCCATTCATTGTTGTTTTTACTGTAATGGACAAGCTGCTGACCAGTAACTGTTTTTTCTCTATCAGTTATATGTGGCCTGTTAAACTGGTCAATGGCTATCTGCTGGTTTTTTGGATCATCAACAATAAGTTCTGCATCGCTCCATTGTTGCCCGTCATAATTTTTATAGTAGGTTGCATCTGAAAATGGATTAGGCCAAACAGAAGTTTCAATTCTATACACTATTTTAGGGTTGTTAGAATCATCTAATGATATGTCTACTCCCACGTGCAATTTATTAGAATCAAGCATTTGAGGAGCTGTCCATGAATTATTATTTAAATCATGTTCATAATATTGAAGCCTTGAACCAATGTAGTTAAATGAGGAAGAAGCACCGATCCATTTTACAATTTTATCTGAAGTTAAAGCACTTTCAACCGGTAGGAATATATCTGTTGAATCACAATAAGGACAATATACATCGCTGAAAACAGTGTTGTTATAGAACCTGTAATAAAATTTTGAGTCCCGGTACCATCCAACTATTAGTTTGTTTTCATTATCTACAATAAGTTTATTATAATCCGAACCTGACATTCCATCAGAAATTAATATTGGTTCACTCCATTCAATGCCATTAAATATTTGCAAATAAACCAGCATTTTAGAAGGGGAGTATGTATCATAGTCATAAGTAATATATAGGTTGTTTTCACTATCGAAAGCTATATTAGGCTGCGACAACCATAAGGTGTCGTTCTGGGAAATATCCAAATCCTCAGTCCATGTTTCACCATTATCCAATGATTTGGAATACATGATCTTCCAGAATTTCCCTGTTATTCTATGTGACCATACAATATGTATTACACCATTGTTATCTATACACATATTAGTATGCATATTATATCCATCATCGTTTGAAACAACAACAGGGTCTGTCCAAAGCTGGGCGTTGAGAAAAAGAGGAAACAACAAGACAAAACTATATAGGTACAAAAATGTAGAGTTGGAATTTCTCATTGTAATACTGAAAAATTTTATTGCATGAAGTTATACAATATTTTTGATATTCTACTTAGACCAGAAAAGTAAAACTTATCTGAAGGTGAGCAGATGACTGACTAAGACAAAAAAACCCACCACAATATATAGCAGATTTCCTTTTTTTCAATATTATATTTTTTTATTTATAAGCAATCCCCAACTTCGCACTGATCTTCTCCATCATATCAGCCACCATCTCTTCCAGTTTGTATTTAGGATTCCAACCCCACTCTGCACGGGCAGCAGAATCATCCATATTGTTTGGCCATGTAGCGGCAATAGCTTCTTTCATCAGATCAACATCATAAGTCATCTCAAAATCAGGCATGTGTTTTTTTATCTCTGCTGCCAGAATTTCAGGATCAAAACTCATGGCAGAAACATTAAATGCATTTCGGTGGATTAGTTTGGAAGGATCAGCCTCCATTAAATCAATAGCACAATCCAATGCATCCGGCATGTACATCATATCAAGGAATGCTCCTTTTGGTAACGGGCAGGTAAATTTCTTGTTTTTAATGGCTTCATAGTAAATCTCCACTGCATAATCGGTGGTACCTCCACCAGGTAATGTAACGGATGAAATAATTCCGGGGTAACGTAAACCACGGGTATCAACACCAAAGCGCTTAAAATAATAATCGCTTAATAATTCACCGGCAACCTTTGTTACACCATACATTGTAGTGGGTCGCTGAATGGTATCCTGTGGTGTATCGTCAAGCGGAGTTGTAGGACCAAAAGCGCCAATCGAACTTGGGAAAAATACAGCACATTTATGTTCGCGGGCAACTTCCAAAACATTGTAAACACCATTAACACCAACGTTCCAGGCAGCTTGTGGTTTTTCTTCAGCAACTGCCGATAACAGTGCGGCCAGGTTATAAATGGTATCGATGTTATACTTTTTTACAACTTCATTCAGTTTTTCCACATCTGTTGCATCAACTCTCTCAAGCGGACCTGAATTGGCGAGTTCTTCCGATGGTTGGGTTTTTCTAAAACCAGCCACTACATGATCGTTGCCATAT
>JAIOTR010000101.1 GCA_021106665.1 Bacteroidales bacterium | reverse complement strand
TATGATGGCAAGGATAAAACTTATTATCACAATTAATACCGACTCGCTAATAAATTGCCTGAATAAACTACCTCTATCTGCCCCGAATACCTTTCTTACTCCCACCTCTAATGAGCGTTTGGCAGATTTCGCTGTTGAAAGATTGATAAAATTAATACATGCAATAATCAATATCAGTATTGCTACAGCAGTAAAAATATATACGAGAGAAATATCGCTTGTTGTCCTCATTTCATGTAACAAATCCGAATGCAGATAAATACCGGTTACAGGTTGAAGAAACACATCATATTTTCCACCATAGGTTGCTAATCTTTCTCCCATATGCTTGTCCACAACACCGGCAATTTTAGTTTCAAGATCATCAATATTTGCGTCAGGGTGAATCTGAATATAATTCAGCGACATATATGCAAAAAGAGATTCCAGTAAATTTCTGTAGCGTTCATTTTGATATAAAGTGGAAAAAGAAACAAGTATATCAAAATTAAGATGTGATTTTTCCACCGGATCGCGGATTACAGCCGTTACAATATAATTCTGAGTGTTATTCCATTTTATTTTTTTTCCTATTGGATTTTCATCTCCGAAAAATTTATTTGCAAATTCTTCTGTCAAAACAAGAGAATAGGGATGTGTTAGAGATTTGTAGTAATCTCCGGCAATTATTTCATAAGAGAAAATATCAAAAAATGTGGAATCAGCATAAAGGATGTTTTCTTCGTAGAATGCTTTTTCTTCGGTTGACAATAATGTCATCCTTCCTTCCCGGAGCCGTGTATGGCCGGTTATCTCAGGAAGCTCATCCTGTAATATTTTTGCCAGCGGGCCTCCTGTAACTGCTGCTTCAAATTCATTATCCGCCATACTGGACTTGACAGCCATCCTGTAAATATTTTCCGCATTATCGAAATGTTTGTCATAGCTCAGTTCGGTATAAACATGTAAAAAGATTAAAAAGCTGCATGATAAACCAATTGCCAGGCCTATGATATTGATCAGGGAAAAGACCTTGTTTTTAAACAAATGCCTGAGGGGTAGTTTAAAGTAGTTTTTGATCATGATTTAAAAGGTTTGGTTAAAGTCTGCTAATTCCAATCAGGTGCTTGAAATATCCCATGATTGTAAATGAGGAGGGAATGGTTATGCCACCACCTCATCTTTTTTCCTGAACATCAATGGTATATTTCCGTCATCCGGAGCCCCTATTTCCACAAGTTCCCAATCCCTCTCCTTCTCCTGTATAAAATGTTTCAGCACAGTAACCTTATCATTTGGCGGCACATCATGTTTATCCCAATTCAATAATTCAACCTTGTAATGAATAGTTCTTTTTTTACCATTAATGCTAACTTCAATTTCCACATTTTGCTGGGGCTCAATCTCAGGGATGAGTATTACAACTTCTCTCATAACTGTTACTTTTTAATTAATTCTTAAAAATACGATCTGCCCTAATATTCCTAATACTGATTATTTCTTTTCTTCATGCCTGAAGTAAATTTTATTGACGATTCGCCAGCCTTCCTCAAATTTATAAAGTGACAAGTAATCGGTAAAAATTTGTTTACCGCCTTTAAACAATTCTATTTTAACAATAGCAGCTGTTCCAGTTACATCAATCATCGGAAATTTACATGTAACAACTTCATCATCTTTTGGTGGTCCCGGATTTTTTTTCAGTTCATTTTCATGATATAGTATCCAGCTGTAAATAGGCCATTTCGTTAAATCGTTGTTTCTTAATCCTAATAAATCAAAGCCCGGATGAAACCCTTTTTCGATATCAGCAACAGGGCCTTTGTTTTGTAATCCATCAACATAGGCAGACTGAATGACTTTTTTAATGGCCTCATTATCTCCTTCTTCGCCCGCTGTAAGGAATAAAGGGATAATTGCAGAAAGCACTACAATAACAAATAATTTTTTCATCTTGTCAGATTTTAACGGTATTAATTTTTCCTTTAATATTTTCATTAATTATTTGCCCGTCAAACAAACGAACAATTCTTTGAGCGTATTCAGCATCCCTCTGGCTGTGTGTTACTATGATTAGGGTCGTTCCTTTTTGGTTCAACTCTTCAAGCATATTCATAACTTCTTCACCATGGGCTGAATCCAGATTTCCAGTCGGCTCATCCGCAAGTATGAGTTTTGGATTGGCAACAACAGCCCTTGCAACTGCTACACGTTGCTGCTGGCCTCCTGAAAGTTGAAGCGGAAAGTGTTTTTTTCTGTGTGAGATTTTCATGTATTCCAAAACCTCTCCAACCCGATTTTTTCTTTCCGAAGATTTCATTCTGAGGTAAATTAACGGAAGCTCCACATTTTCGTAAACATTCAATTCATCAATGAGGTTAAAGTTCTGGAAAACAAATCCAATATTCTCTTTTCTCAGTCTGGCTCTTTGTTTTTCGGAGTGCTTTGATACCTCTGTATCCAAAAAATAATAGCCTCCATCAGATGGATTATCCAAAAGCCCAAGAATGTTCAGTAGTGTGGACTTTCCACATCCTGACGGACCCATAATTGCAACAAATTCCCCTTGTTTAACTTCAAAGGTAACCTGGTTTAAAGCAGTTGTTTCTACTTCATCTGTTCTGAAGATTTTAGTAAGGTTTTCTGTTCTTATCATGATTTTGTATTTTTATATGATATATCGTTTTATAAATTATCTAAAAACTAGCTTATCTTTCCCGCCGAATGAATCATATGAAGAAATGATTACTCTGTCTCCCGGCTCCAATCCTTCCATTACCTCATAAAAACTGGTGTTTTGTCTCCCAATTCTTATCTTTCGTTTTGTGGCAAAACTCTCAGATGCATCAACAAAATAAATCCAGTTACCACCGGTTTCCTGAAAAAATCCTCCCCTTTTAACAATGATGGCATCCGTGGCACTGCTAAATGATAATCTAAGTTGTAGTGTTTGACCACGTTTTATCTGGTTGGGTTCTTCGCCTTCGAAAAACAAGTCAACCTGAAAAGAGCCATTTGTAACGTCGGTATAGATCTTACCTATGGATAAATTATAGGTTGTGCCGGCAAAATCAAACTCAGCCAACTGGCCAATATACACCCTCGAAATATATCGTTCATCAATATTAGCCTTTAGTTTAAAGCCATCTTTCATGTCGATCTGACCCAGATGTTCTCCAGCAGATTTTGTTTCTCCTATTTCAACGCTGAAGGATGATAATTGACCATCAGTAGGAGCCTTGATATAAAGATTTTCTAAATTTTCCCTAAGCATTTCCAGGTTTTTTTCCATTCTCTCCATTGTTATTCCAATTTGAATACTCCTGTTAGCTGCAGAAATGGAATCAAGCTTTTTTAATTCTATGGATATGTTTAATTGTTTTACAGTAAATTCATAGTCTCTTTCGGCATCTTCAAATTCCTTATCTGATATGACATTTTCTTTGTATAACTGTTCTTTCCGCTCAAAATCACGTTTGGTCTGATCGATCTGGTATTGCAATTCCACCATTTCACTTTGCCGGTAAAATTTATTTTGTTCCAACCCTATCTTGGTGTTTTGTAAATTATTAATTGCTTCAAAAATTCGGGTTTCCTGCTCCATTAAGCTGAGTTCCATATTGGCATTGGCAAGTTTCATGATGGTATCTCCTTTTTTAAGTATTGCGCCATCTTCCACATATACTTTTTCAACAAAACCTCCCTGGACCGCATCTATGTAAATGGTATTCCGTGGGAAAACAACCCCGTCAACCGGTATAAACTCCTGGAATTTATCGGCCAGAACTGTTGCAATTGTAATTTGAGATTTATCAACGTATAACTTACTGCGTTTATCCCGAAAAAATAGCAGGTAAAGAATAAAGATCACAAATATGCTGATACCAGCAATATTTAAAATCTTTTTTGTCGTCCATTTTTTCTTTTTAATTGTTCGGTCCATTCCCATACAGCGGTAATTTTTTCAACAAAATGTTCGATATTTAAAACCTGAGTTAAGAAGAGCCTATTTAATATGGCTCCGCAAGGATTTCTCCAATATTATGCCATGAATCCCAAGGTTATGATTAACAAGCATTTACTGGTCATATACCATTTAACATTTATTAACATTGTTCGGCTTCGTGCAATACTTGTACATATGCGAACAACGCTTTATCTAAGCACTTTTATAGCATGAAATCATAGATGAAAATTTGATATCAAAAATAAGATCATTCGTACTTTATGGCATCAATTGGATTTCGAGAAGCAGCCCTAACTATATAGAAACTTATGGTTGCCATACCGAAAATGAAAGCCAATAAGCCGGCTAGTAGAAAATATGACCATTTTAATTCCTGATGATAGATAAAACTATTTTCAAGCCAGATATTCAAGCGCCACCAGGAAAGTGGGATAGCCAAAATAAAGGCAATAAAAATCAGCAACGCAAATTCATTGGACAGAATATATAATATATTTCCGGTGGAAGCTCCAAGGATTTTTCTTAGTCCCACCTCTTTCATTTTTTGTTCAGCAGTGAATGATGATAAGCCCAACAAACCCAGCAGTGCAATGAATATTGTCAACAAGGTTGCAATTTTAATTAGGGTACATATGCTTTCTTCTGCGCCATACATTTCATCCATGCTATTATCAAGGAACTTATAATTAAATGGTCTTTTTGCGTTAAACTCGTTCCACTTTTCTTCTATAAAAGCAAGTGTCTCCTGACTGTTAGCTTCTCCTATCCTGCAGGTTAATAAATACCCTGGTCTCTCCCCGATGAAAAGAATGACCGGTTCAATTTGATTGTGCAAGGATTTAAAATGAAAATCTTGAACAACACCGATTACTTTTAACATCCGGCCACCGGATTTATCCTGTTCAAAGCCGTAATGGATTTTCTTCCCAATTGGATTATTTTCCCAGTTAAATTCTGCTGCTGCAGTTTCATTAATAATAACAGACTCCAGGGCATCTGTTCCCATTGTTTTATCAAAATTTCTCCCTTTGATAATTTCAAGCCCCATTACATCCACATAATCGTAATCAATAGCTGCTGAAAGAATGGCTTGTTCTTCCATCTTTCCTTCCTGCTCAATTCTCATAGTTTCTATCCAGTTTATCCTTCCAGGTATTCCAGTTGAATTTGTAACAGACTGTATATATAAGTTGGATAGAAGTTCATTTTTGAAGGCATCTACTTTACTTCTGAAGGCTGTGTCCTGGACTTCCATAAAAACAAGGCCTTCTTTATTAAATCCAAGATCTTTATTTTTTAAATATTGAATTTGGCTGGAAATCACAATGGCGCCAATGATCATAAATATAGCAATGAAAAACTGTATAACCACTAATACTTTCCTTAACATACCCGCTTTCTTTCCAGTACTTGATACACTTCCTTTTAAAACCCTGACGGGCTGGAATGAGGAAAGGTAAAATGCAGGATAGCTTCCTGAGATAATCCCTACAAGAACAGTCATGACTATAAGTTCGATAAAAATGATTGTATTTTCCCGCAGACTTAGGGATAGGCTCTTTCCTGCGAAGTTGTTAAATTCCGGGATAACCAGAGCCACGACCAATAATGCTATAAACATGGCAACTACTGAAAGGATTACCGAATCACCAATAAACTGTTGCATGAGCAAATTGCGGTGTGCCCCCATTACCTTTCTAACTCCAATTTCCTTTGCCCTGCCGGCTGAACGCGCCGTAGCCATATTCATATAATTTATAACTGCCAGCAATAGAATAAATACAGCAACTGCTGAAAATATCAGGATATAAGCCATATTTCCTGATGGCCTTTCTCCGTCTAATCCCTGCCTGAAGTGTGTATCAGCAAGGGGTGTGGTCATCAGGCTAAAATTCAGATTGTACTGGTCTCCGAGATCTTTCATGTATTTTTCATAAAAAACATGAAATTTATCATGAATGGCTTCTATACTTGTATTTTCCTTTAAAAGGATGTAGGTGAACGCACCAATTCTCCAGAACCTTGATGGCTTCATTTCACTAAAATCCAATCCTCCCAGTTCATTTTCAATTGTTGTGGAAGAAATGAGAGCATCATATTTAAGATGTGCATTTGTGGGTAAGTCTTCAATAACCCCTGTAATTTTGTAGTTAATACCGGCACCGGAAGTTATAATTTTGTTTAAAGGATTTTTTTCATCAAAATATTTAAGCGCAATAGACTCGGTGAGGACTATACTGTATGGCTCTGTCAGGCTTTTTTTAGGACTTCCCAAAAGAAACTTATGTGAAAACACATTAAAGACAGTTGAGTCGGCCAGGAAAAAACTGTCTTCATAGTACTCCTTTTCTTCATATCGGAACAGAATATTCCCGATCTGGTCAATTCTAACACTTTCCTCAATCTCAGGAAATTCATTTTTCAATGCCGGCCCCAGGGGAAAGGGAGCTATGGCATACTGCTGGTGTTTGTTATTAATGGTAATATCAGATTCAATCCTGTATATTCTTTTATGCTTTTCATAGTGTTTGTCATAGGAGAGTTCGTCCTGAATGTACAGTAAAATAAGAAGGGCTGTAGCGATGCCAATTGCCAATCCAATAATATTAATGGCTGTGTAGAATTTATTATTGATAATATTCCGGTAAAGGCTCCGGAAGTAATTTTTGAACATAATTCCACCCCTTCATTTTTGTCCGTTGTATGTCAGCATTTGCTAAGGTAATTCTATCCTACAAGTCGTAAATATTGACATACAACGGATAATAGAAGTGTAAAGATATAATTTTTTATGAAATTCAAAGATTGAATAATGTTATAAATGATTATTCATACTTAATTGAGTCAACCGGATTGCCGGATGCTGCTTTAATGATAAAATAGCTGATTGCTGCCATTCCGATAATAATAGCTGTCAGGCCGGCAAGCAGGAATGGGGCCCAATGCAAAGATGTATGATAAATAAAACTTGTGTCTAACCAGATTTCCAGCCGCCACCAGGCCACAGGAATGGCAATAACAAATGCAATAAAAATTAGTAAAGTAAATTCTTTGTATAGCAAAATCAGGATATTGCCGATTGAAGCCCCGACAACTTTTCGTATCCCTATTTCTTTGGTTTTTTGTTCGGCAACAAATGATGATAAGCCGAGTAAGCCGAGCAATGCAATAAAAATTGTTAGAAATGTAGCAATTCCAATAATCAACCCTATCTTTTCCTCAGCTTTGTACATGTCGTCCATGCTATTGTCGAGGTACTCATAATCAAATGGGCGTTTTGCACCAAATTCATTCCATTTGGTTTCGATAAATTCCAGGGCTTCTTTCTTATTCTCACTTTTAATTCTACAGCTTAATAAAAACCTGGGCCGTTCACTAATAATAAGTATAACCGATTCAATCTTATTGTGTAAAGAGCGGAAATGAAAATCTTTTACCACGCCAATAACTTTTAACATTCTTCCGCCCGAACCGTCCAGTTCAAATCCGTAGTGTATCTTTTTTCCGAGAGGATTATCTTCCCATCC
>JAIOTR010000445.1 GCA_021106665.1 Bacteroidales bacterium | reverse complement strand
TGGCATACTTTAATAAAAGTTGCTTTTGCCCAACATTCTTGAAAAACACAGCGGCTTTCTTACTTGGGCCATTTCCTTCTACATTGATTACTTTTCCTTTTCCAAACCGGGCATGCTCAACCTCCACACCCGGAAAGATCTTTTCTATCACATCACTGTCGTATTCAATACTACCTGTTGAAACACTGAAGTTTGATTTATTAATTTTTTTAAGATTCCTTTTAGTAATACCTGGAGCAGCTTTCAAACTACCTGAATCTTTATTTACAGTTTTTACTCTTTGTCTTTGAGGAAATTCAAGATACTTTTTATCAATTTCATCAATGAACCTGCTGGGTTCACAAATGGTTAAATTGCCCCATCTATACCTATTTTCTGCAAAGGATATTGTTACTTTTTTCTCAGCCCTGGTTAATGCAACATAAAATAATCTCCGCTCCTCCTCCAGGTCTGCCCTTGAACTTAAAGATTGAATAGAAGGAAAAAGGTTTTCTTCCATTCCAACAATAAACACATATGGAAACTCCAGGCCTTTTGCTGCATGCACCGTCATTAATGAAACCTTATCCGTCGAATCCTTATCCTGTATATCTGCATCTGTTATCAGTGCTACATCCTGCATAAACTCATCAAGTGTCCTGATGGAAGCTTCTTCTTGTTTCTTTTCCTCCTCTTCAGAAATATTCCGCTCTTTTTCTTTTTCAGAAAACTCTTTGATCGCATTCAGCAATTCTTCGATATTTTCGTAACGGCTTATACCTTCCGGTGTTTTATCTTCAAAAAGATCCTTTGTAATTCCTGAAGAAGTTGCGATCAGTTTTGCCAGTTCAAATGCATTTTTCGTTTTAACCTGGATAGTAAAACTCTTGATCATTGTGACAAAAACTGATATTCTGTTTAAAGTACCTGAATTGAGGTTTAAGGCATATTTATTGGGATTTTCCAAAACATCCCATTGCGAAGCTCCAGCCTGATCTGCTACAACAATAATTTTTTCCTGTGATGTTTTTCCTATTCCCCTTGGTGGATAATTGATGATCCGCCGCAAAGCTTCTTCATCTTTTGTATTGATACATAACCTGAAATAAGCCAATAGATCTTTAACTTCTTTCCGCTTATAAAATGACAGGCCTCCATAAATCCTATAAGGAATATTCAATCGCCTTAAAGCTTCTTCCATGGCCCTTGACTGGGCATTGGTGCGATATAAAATAGCAAAGGCATCATTTTGCAGCTGGTTGTTCATCTTGGTTTCAAAGATAGAATTGGCAACTAAAGTACCTTCTTCATTATCGGATGAGGCTTTTACCAGTTGAATTAAATTCCCCTCTTCATTTTCAGTCCAGATCTCTTTAAAAATCTGATCCTTATTATTGACAATTATTGTGTTGGCTGCTTTGACAATGGTTTTTGTAGAGCGGTAATTTTGCTCTAATTTAAATTCCTGTGCATCAGGATAGTCATGCTTGAAGTTTAAAATATTTTGAATATTGGCGCCCCGAAAAGCATATATACTCTGTGCATCATCACCAACTACACAGATATTCTCATTATTTGCTGCCAACTGTTTCAGTATCATGTACTGTGCGCGATTGGTATCCTGGTATTCATCCACAAGTACAAACTCAAACTTCCTTTGATATTTCAATAATACATCCGTGAATTTATCCAGCAAAAAGTAGGTATTTAAAAGTAAGTCATCAAAATCCATTGCTGAAGCACGGTAGCACCTGTTATGATAAATCTTATAAATCTCTCCCAGATTAGGCTTTCCGGCCATCTTATCCTGCAAAAGGATCTCTTCATTATTATTATAAGCTGCTGCAGTTATGAGAGTAGATTTAGCGCTTGAGATACGATTCAAAACATATCCGGTGGCATAAACCTTATCGTCTAAGTTCAATTCTTTGACAATAGATTTTATCAACCTCTTTGAATCATCGGTATCGTAAATGGAAAAATGTGATGGGTATCCTATTCGAGAAGCTTCAGAGCGCAATACCCTTGCAAAAATGGAGTGAAAAGTACCCATCCATACATTTTTGGCATCAGCATTCCCAACCAGTTTAACAATTCTTGCTTTCATCTCTCTCGCAGCCTTGTTGGTAAACGTAAGCGCCAATACATTAAAAGGATCAATTCCCCGGTTAAGCAAATGAGCAACACGGTAAGTCAATACACGGGTTTTACCTGATCCGGCCCCTGCAACCACCAATACCGGCCCTTCAACTGCCTCAACAGCCTGCCTTTGCTTATTATTTAACTGATTTAATATATCTGCCACTCCTGTTCAATTTGGGCGTAAAAATAACTATAAATGGAATCTTGAACCTATGTAAAATTGGGAGGTTTGAAAAAGTTATTCACAGAAAAATCAGGGGCTGAATTTTAAAATATGTAAAGCGATTATAACTTGTAATCAAGATTTTCCGATTGAAATTCCAATCCAACCGTATCTTTAACAATGACCCTGACATGGGTTGGATGCCATTCATTCTTTGCCAATATGTCTTTATAGGGAGTAAGGTCAACTTCGCAGCCAATTTCGTCACCAATCTTCATGATCCTCGGAAACTTACAATGCGCTTTCGCCGATGTTATCTGGTATAGTTTAAAATGCGTATAGTGACTAAACTTAACATATGGAGCAACCAGTTTTAATCGCTTTTTACCAATATTCTTTACAGCCACTTTTATTACTGAATCTGTCTTATCGCTGTCCGGTTTAAAATTACAGGTAACTTCAAGTCTTTTAGCCGGTTTATAAAAAATGGCAATTAAAACTACAACAAGTAATACTAATCCGATTAGAGATGCACCAATTACTAATCCTGATATATTATCCATGGTGGTTAATTTTTATTAGTTGCGCAATATATAAAAATTTTGCTTTCCGTGCTATAATATTTTACCAACACCACTGTTAACAACATTTCTGAATGATGAAAAAAATTCCAATTATATCCATTAACAACGTTTGAAATTAGATTCGTATTGTTTTTACAATTCGTCTGACCACTACCGGTGCAAATTCAGCATGGAATTACCGTTAACTGAATTAAAACTACCGATAACTTTTTTATTTCCGAATTAACTTGACAAACCACTTTTATTTTCTTACTTTTGGTTTCATATTATTTGAGTTAACCTAAACCGGATAAGCAGAAGACAAATTAACTCAAACCAAAACAAAGAATTTTATGATTGGAAGTGGTGTTATTATATTGATAATAAGGAAACCTCCCCTCATGAAAGATATTAATTCATTACGACCTGAAATAAAATTTAACAAGAAAGGAGGTATGCCTGCAAAAGTAAATAAATTTTAGCAACCAAAACTTTAGCGAGTTAATTAGCAGTTGGAAGTCGGAAGACTGAAGTCCGAAGCTGGAAGCCGGAAGACCGAAGTTGGCAGTTGGCAGATTGGTGATCGGACTGAGGACTGGAGACTGTGGAATGAACCTTTTTACCACCTTTGTGTGGATTCCTGAAACCCAAGCATGAAAATATTTAAAAATTGTTTAACTTTAAAAATTCTTAAATATGAAAAAACTAAAATTTTTATTCTGTACAATTATTTTTGCTTCACTGATAAGCATGGTGAATGCACAAACATCTGGAAGCTGGATAGTGCCATCAACATCTTGGGCAAACCAGGTAGTATTTGATATTGGAGGCCCATCCATTAATCAACTCATTCCTGCTCCAAATGGTTGGGAATCATCGGATGATAGATTATTTTCTGCAGGAGCTTTTGATGACGCAGAAGACCTTCAATTTTATGCTGTGGATAAACTGCTTTTCGATCATGGAACCAATAATTCTATTGGCAATTTTATTATTGATAATCCTTATACTGTTGATAAACTTTCACCAGAAATCGAAATTATCAAAGTACCGGGTAATGAAGATAATTCTTATTTTGTTTTTTATACACGATGGGATAACCTGTCACAGGTTGATCAGGCATTCTGCTATACCGAAGTTGCTTATGATGAATATTCATATACATTTAGTAATAATGATAAACACTATTATGATTTAAATGGGTATGGCTATGGTGCATTTGCTATAGGAGAAGATAGAGAAGAAAATGAAGAAATAGTAAGAGACATATATTACAGTTCGAGTAGCTATGGATTACGCAAGGGTATCATTAGTGCTTCAGGAGTAAGTACAGGTAATCCGCTGCTTGTTAATTGTAATGATATAGAATATGGAGAAGATTGTAATAATTTCGCTGCATATAATATGGAATTAATAAAAATTTCTGATGGAGAAGTTTTAATAGCATGGATTGTAAGAGGAGACCAGGGAAATGAGATCCTTTTTATGTATAATGATGATACAGGGCAAAAATACTACTTCGATGATATTGGGCATGGGAGAATTAACGGAATAGAGTTTTCGCAGGTTGACGATGAATTAATCTACCTGTCTTGTTATCCTTCTGGTAATTCCGGGATTTACGCGTATGATATTTATAGCGGAACATCTCAATTTCTAGCCGGCTCTGAGAATTATGGCCAGACATATTTACAGGTTGCCAAAGACGGGCATATTTATGCGGTTTCAAATGATGGCTTAAACCTGGGAAGAATTAATATGAGTACCGGCAATTTTGAAGGTGAAGTATTGACAATTGAAGTTACCACCTATACAACAAACAGTGGAAACAACTACTACATTTTACCTGAAAACAGTAACAGCATTTTTTATTTTGATTTGGATGTTAATGCTGACAACTTACAATGTGTAGGAGATTGCAACGCAGATGCCGAAGCAACTCCATCCTCCGGAGACATAAGCGATTATACCTGGGAGTGGACTGATGGTCAAAATGTAATCAGTACTACTAATACAGTTAATAACCTTTGCGAAGGTGAATATACTGTTTGTGCTACTCATATTACCTCAGGCAACACGGTTTGCGAAACTGTGAATATAGTATTAGACCCGGCTTTGTGGGATTATACTAATCTGTTTGAATATACTTCAACATCCACACCGCAATCTCCCTGGAATAACGAAAATTTGAGTTTTGCCAGAGGGCTGACTGTAAAAGCCGGCGAAACTCTTGAGTTGACAAACAATACATCGCTTATGTTTGGCGAGGATGCAAAACTGATAGTTGAGCGTGGCGCCACTCTTATTGTTGATAATTCAATTTTGACAAACAATGATGCCTGCCCTGTGTTTTGGGAAGGTGTTGAGTTGTGGGGCATCGCCTCTGCCAACCAAAGTTCCACAGAACATGGCATTGTTGAGGTTATAAATAACGGAACGATTGAAAATTCCATAGTCGGCATACGGACAATCAAAATTGAAGATGATGGAACAGATGGAGACCCAAACTTCAACTTTACCGGAGGAATTGTTTATGCAACTAACGCCAATTTTATAAATAACAAAATTGCTGTTAAGTTTTACAGTTATTCGT
>JAIOTR010000509.1 GCA_021106665.1 Bacteroidales bacterium | reverse complement strand
ATGTAATGACAGACTTGCAGGGAAGAAGGGCTATCATCATGGGCATGGATCGTGAAGGAAATTACCAGAAGATCAATGCGAAAGCTCCTCTGGCAGAGATGAATAAGTATGCAACAGCATTAAGTTCCATAACAAGTGGACGTGCAATGTATTCAATGAAATTTGCAGAATATTCTAATGTTCCACAAGATGTACAGCAACAGTTGCTGAAAACATATGAAGAATCACAGGAAGAGGAAGATTAATTTATACTGGAAGATTCTTATAGAATACTGTAAGACCCGGCCAAATGCCGGGTTTTTTGTTATATTAAACTCTGTTATTTTTTTGTTAATCATGGGTTTCAAATTAAAGTTAATCAAATAAATGTTTTATTTTTGTGTATTAGCAGTTTTCAGGTTTTGGAAAAAAGAAACATCAAATGAAGTCTAATCGAGTTAATATATTTTTATCGACAATATTTATTATTCTGATTTGTTTATCCCCAGCTTTTGCTGGTGAGATTATTATAGACAAGGAAAAGGAAACCAAATTTGAAATTCTTGAAAACAGCTATTCGGTTTTGAAGATAAAAAACACTGTTTCAACTGTAGGATTTAAATACATTGAAACAAAACAGGGAATTTTTACCAGGCTGCAAATTTCTGATTTTGGAAGGTCGCTTATTCCTGGAGAACCTGAATTACCGGTTCTGAAGCAATTAATAGAAATTCCGTTTGGGGCCGAAATCAACATTTCAATAACAAGTTCATCATTTGATGATTATTCTCTTCATGATTATGGTATAACCAATGTTATTTTGCCAGCACAACCTCCGGTTTCAAAAAACATTGATAATCACAAAGATTTGGAGTTTTTAATTAATGAACAAACTTATTTGAAAGATCAATTTATCGGACAAGAAATTGTGTCAATCGAATTTCTTGGTACAATGAGAGGTGTCAATCTGGCCAGGCTTGAAATATCACCCGTACAATATAATGCTGTTCAAAATACAATTCGGGTTTATAACGAGATTGAAGCTGAGATCACATTTACAAATGCAAATATTGGATTGACTGAGAATATTAAGAAAACCTTGTTTTCCCCTTTTACGGAACATATTTATTCGAGGATTATCAATTATAAATCATTATCCATAGATGAATTAATAATGAATGCCCCGGCCACCTATGTTATCGTTTCTGATCCAATGTTTGAAAGTACATTGCAACCCTTTGTAGAGTGGAAAACCAGAAAAGGATTCAGGGTTATAGAAGCTTATACTGATGATCCATTGGTTGGAAATACTACTGAATCAATTAAAACCTACCTTGAAAATCTTTATAATAATCCCCCGGAAGATTATCTTCCTCAAAGTTTTGTATTAATAGTTGGAGATGTAGATCAGGTACCCTCTTTTGACGGGATCTATGGTTATCATGCCACAGACCTGTATTATGGAGAATATACGGGTGATGTGTTCCCTGAATGTTATTATGGGCGTTTTTCTGCCAATAATATTGCAGAATTAGAACCTCAGGTCAATAAAACACTGGAATATGAGAAATATGAATTCCCTGAACCTTCTTTCCTCGACTCGGCTTTGCTGGTTGCAGGAACTGCTATTGGAATTGATACGATATGGGGAAACGGACATATTAATTATGCTGCGAACAATTATATAAATGAAGATCATGGAATTTATCCTTTTATATACCCTCAGCCTGTGCCACCTGGAATAAATTATCAGGAACTTATTATGGAAAGATTTAACAATGGTATATCATTCTTCAACTTTACAGGGCATTGCAGCTATTTTGGATTTCTGGAACCCATGTTTACTACTGCACAGGTTTTTCAACTCACGAATGCACAAAAATATCCATTGGTGATTGGAAATTGTTGCAATCCGGCTGCATTCCATGTCAACTGCTTTGGCGAAGCTATTGTACGGGCTGAAGATAAAGGGGCTTTGAGTTTTATTGGTGCTACCAATAGCACTTATTGGGATGAAGATTATTGGTGGGCTGTTGGTTTTAAAGAGATTTCTTCTAATCCAAACTATGATCCTGAAAGCCTTGGATTTTACGACCGATGGTTTCATGACCATGGTGAACTTGTTGATGAATGGTTTGTTACACAGGGTCAGTTTCCTGCTGCTGGAAATATTGCTGTAACCGAATCAGGCTCAAGTTTGAGTGATTATTATTGGGAGACGTATCATGTGCTTGGCGATCCATCTGTTTGTATTTACCTGCCCGAACCCTACTTGCCTGACGTGAGCTATGCATCAACATTGTCATCAGAAGATACCATGTTTTCTGTAACCACGGATCCGTATTTATATGTAGCGCTTTCGATGAATGGCGTGTTGTATGGTGCCGCTGTTTCAGATGAAAATGGAATTGCTGAAATTTTTATTATTGAACCTTTCATTCAGTCAGGAGTTGCTGAAATTATAGTTACCGGGCAAAACATCGAACCCTATTTCGGAACGGTGGATGTAATCCAGACTTCAACATCGGAGTTTAATTCAGTCCTTGGCCAGATTACAATACATCCAAATCCGTTTAATGAGCAAATAATTATTGATTGTAATCTTAATTCTTCAACTGGGCTTAGAATCTCACTCTTTGATTTGTTGGGTAAAAACGTTGAAAATATAAATTTCAATATCGACCCAACTGCTGGAAAACAGAGAATAGAAATTAAAACAAAAAATTTAAATCCCGGAATATATTTCTGCAGATTTGAGGCGGGTGGTTTTACAGAAACTCACAAAATCATCAAAACAAATTAATTTCCTTAAAACGGAAGATCGTCCATTGGGCCTTCATCCAATTCTGGAGGAGGTTCTGTGTTCTGTGGTACATTTCCATAATCAGGTGGGGCAGTTTCAGCCGATTCGGCATTCATTACTCTCCAGGCTTTTACATCGGTATACCACCGACTGTTATATTCCCGACTTTCAATATTGATGCTGGCAGTAACCATTGCATTTTCACCAAAATTTTGAAGGTTTACTTTGTCGCCCCAAACAGTAATGCAGACCTTTTTTGGATATTGGTCCTGGGTTTCCAAAATGAAGTTTTGTTTTTTCCAGGGACCGTTTTTACCTTCACCTGTTTCTTCGGGTAATATTTGAACTATTTTGCCGGTAATTTCCATATGTATTACTATTATGTTATAAAATCAAGATAATTTTCTTTTGTTATTAATTTCAATTCTGAATTTGGATATGCCTCCGAAAAGGATTTTGAAAAATTATATTTTTTTTTCGGATTCCATTTAAATTCGTACGCATGTAGTTGCCCATCATAATCTTCTATAAAATCAATTTCCTGCTGTGCATGAGTTCGCCAGAACATATAATTTCGAAACCTGCCATTATAATGATTAATCTTTATCCGTTCTGTAATTAGGAAATTTTCCCAAAGTGCGCCTATATCCTCTCTGATTGATATAGGATTAAACCTACTGATCAAAGCATTTCTGATCCCATTATCCCAAAAATAAATTTTTCTGCTACGTTTGATTTCGTTACGTAAATTGCGGGAAAGTGAGCCTAATCTAAAAATAACAAATCCCTGCTCCAGTAAATAAACATATCTTTCAACTGTTTCATTATCTGCACCGATTAATTGAGCAAGCTCATGGAATGAAACTTCATTCCCGATCTGCAGAGCCAGGGCCTGTAATAATTTTTCAAGCAAAGCTGGCTTTTTTACTTTTTCGAGTGAATAGAGGTCTTTAAATAAATAACTGTTGGTAATCAAACTGAGTAGCTCTCTCTCATCTCCTTGTTTTACAACAATTTCGGGATAATACCCAAAAATAAGACGGTGTTCAAGAAGCCGTTCTTCTTCAAGCAATCCGGAGTGGATTCTCATTTCAGAAAAAGATAACGGATATAAAAAATACTCGAATTTTCTTCCGGTAAGTGGTTCGTTGATTTTATTGGCAAGATCGAAGGAAGAAGAACCTGTTGCAATAACTTGAACATCAGGAATATTGTCAACAATCAGTTTAATGCAAATGCCAATATCAGAAATTCGTTGAGCTTCGTCGATAATAAGAATCTTTTTATTCCCGATAAGGGCTCTGAATTTTGTGGATGAAGGTTCGTTAAAGCGGTTTCTGTCATTTGTTTCATCCCCATTCAACCACAGTACATCTTCACTAAACTTATCAGCTATCATTTTAACAAGTGTAGTTTTTCCAACCTGACGAGGACCAAGAATGATAATTGCCTTACCTTTAAATAAACGATTGAAAATTATATTCTGTAGGCTACGTTGGATCATTTTTGTAAGTTTTGCGATTCAAAACGCAAAATTAATATAAATAATGCGATTTAGAACGCAATATTTGTAATTTTTTTATAAGAAATTTAAATATCAGTAAATATCTATTTTGTAATTGGCAATCCAATTATACTAGGATCTTCTTTATTTTCAATTCCATTTATTTCAACAATTTTAAAATCTTTTAAACGGGTTTCTTCATCGGCTTTAAACTTTACATGGATATAGTGTTCACCATATCCTGAAGCTATTTCTTTATTGTTAATTTTTTCTACCAGTACATTTTGGATTTTTCCGATAAATGAGCTGCGGTATTTCTGTTTGTTATTTTCTGCCAAACTTCGAATAATGCTACTTCTCTCTGTTTTAATTTTTTCCAGTATCTGTTCCAGCATTCTTTCTGCTCTTGTTCCTTTGCGAATGGAATATTTAAAAGTGTGAATATGCGAAAAGCCAATTTCTTCAACAACTTTGCAGGTTTCCGAAAAATCCTCATCTGTCTCTCCCGGGAAGCCAACCATAATATCGGTTGTAATATTAAAATCAGCTACTTTGTTCCTAATTTTTTTCACCATAGTTCTAAATTCATCAACAGTATACTGTCTCCGCATTTTCAGCAATATCTTATCCGAACCGCTTTGTAAGCACATATGCAAATGGGGCATCAACTTTGGGTGTGAAAAGAGATTAAATAACTTATCTCCGAATCCTTCAGGTTCAATGCTGGAAATACGAACCCTGAAATCACCTGGAATTTCCAAAATCTTTTCAACCAGGTCTTCAAATGTCAATCCTTCATGCTCATAACGGCCAATATTTACACCGGTTAATACAATTTCTTTGTATCCAAATTCCAAAACCTCCTTAATATTCGCTTTGATATCTTCCCAAGTTCTGCTGATGGCACGACCTCTGACATGTGGTACTATACAAAAAGTGCAAAAGTTATCACAGCCATCCTGAATTTTAATAAGGGCACGGGTACGGAAACTTTTTCCAGCTGATTTATAGTTGAATCGATCTTGTTTGAGTTCATCCGGAGTTATGATTTCTCCTTTGAAATGCCCATCTAAAAGATTAAAGATTTCTCCTTTTCGGTCGTTTTCAATGGTATAAGTAATTCGGTCGTTTTGTTCTAATTTATCTTTATGGTTATTGGCCATACATCCTGTTACCACAAGTACCGCTTCTTTATTTTTTCGATGAGCCTGGCTGATGGTTTGCCTGGATTTATGATCGCTCATATTGGTAACGGTACAGGTATTTATGACGTATGCATCCGCTTCCTTGTTAAAATCAACAATTTCATACCCGGCATTAATAAAATTCGAAGCAACCGAATTGGTTTCATACTGGTTCAGTCTGCAGCCCAGTGTTTTAAATGCAATTTTTTTCTTCATGAAAGTCAAATACAGTTCCAATCATTATCACATATTTTCCGGATGATAGTTTTTCAATTGATCCTAAGGTTTCAATTAATAAAAACTATGTAATAAATTCACAGTACACCGGATCGATAAATTTTAAAGCAGGTGCAAAACTAAGAAATATGGGATTCACAAAGCGTAATATGGTTCTTATTATTGTGAAAACTGCAACGGCTTCGAGAAATCTGCAATTATTTTTTAGAAACAGGAAAGAGAATTACAGAACTAATTTAAATTCGTCAGACATTGTCTGATGAATTGTGACAAAACAAACAAGCTTCCTATCTTTTACCTTTCTTTACTACTTTTTTAGCTGCTATATACTTCCCGTTCACTATCAACGTAATCATATAAATTCCGTTGCTTAATTTCTGGCCATTGTTATCATCCCCGCCCCAGGCTAAATTGTATTTACCGGAAGGTAGTGTGACATCCACCAGACTTTTTACCTCATTTCCCATCAGGTCATAAATAATCACATAAGTCTCAGCTTTTTTATTCAGATCAAACGAAATAAATGTATTGGCATAAAAAGGATTCGGATTCACTTCAACATCTATCTTTGTTATTTGATGTTTAT
>JAIOTR010000543.1 GCA_021106665.1 Bacteroidales bacterium | reverse complement strand
TGAATACCAAAAGTAATTATTAAAAATTGGAGGAATTAAATCTGCATTTTATTATATCGTAACTTTTGAGTTTCTTTTTTTAAACATTTCATTTACATTTGTTCTCATAATTTAAATTTAATGAAATGAAACGAAATTTTATTCTCTTCTTTATGCTTATTGCCTTCTGCAATAGCTATAGCCAGTTTGTTCAAACCATTAATTTTAAAGATTACTTTGAGAATAAAACCATGCGGGTAGATTATTTTCATAACGGTAATGCTGCTGAAGAACATTTTGCGATCGATAGAATACTAAATGATGGGGAATGGGCTGGAAGTAAAATGAAACTGATTGATAATCTGAACCTGGGATTATATTTTTTTGAAGTTCAGGATAAAGAAACATCCATAATCTTATTTAACAAGGGCTTTGCCAGCATATTTGGCGAGTGGCAAACCATTTCTGAAGCAGAAGAAAAATGGGGTACATTTCATGAATCGGTTCGGTTTCCCTGGCCGATAAATCCTGTTAAATTGATAATGAAAAAAAGAGATGCAACAAATCAATTTGTTAAAATCTGGGAAACTGACATAGATCCTACCTCCCGGTCGGTCAATCCAGCAGAAGATTTAAAATCATATGAAGTATTTAATTATTTGAAAAATGGACATGCCTCTGAAAAGGTTGATATTGTGATCCTTGGAGATGGGTATACCGCTGAAGAAATGGAGAAATATCAGAACGACGTGAAACGATTGGTTGGTGAGTTGTTTGAGGTTGAGCCATTCAAATCACGGAAAAGTGATTTTAACGTAAGTGCGGTTGAGACACCTTCTGAAGTATCTGGTGTAAATCGGCCACACCCCGGAATATTTAAACGTACACCCCTATCGGTAAGCTATAGCTCTTTCGATTCTGAAAGATACGCACTCGCATATGATAACAGGACTATAAGAGATGTTGCGGCTACTGTTCCTTATGAGTTCATGTTTCTTTTGATAAACGAAGAAACATACGGGGGAGGAGGAATTTACCGGCTTTATGCTACAGTTGCAGCTAACAACAGGTTTTCCGATTATATTTTCGTGCATGAATTCGGCCATCATTTTGCCGGACTTGCAGACGAATATTATACATCTTCGGTTTCTTATGATGTTGGAGAGATTACAGTAGAGCCTTATGAACCAAACATTACAGCATTACTGGATAAAAACGACCTGAAATGGAATAGCCTGGTGGAAAAAGATACACCCATTCCTACTCCATGGGAAAAAGAAAAATATGATGACTTTAGTTATGGTATTCAGAATGAAAGAAATGCACTTCGGGCGGCAAAAGTCCCCGAAGCTAAGGTGGAGGCATTATTTGAAAGGGAACGAAAAGAATCTGCTGCAATCCTTGATCACATGGAATATACAGGAAAAGTGGGAGCATTTGAAGGTGGCGGATATATGCAATATGGATTATACCGGCCCTATGCGGACTGTATTATGTTTACACGAAATAAACAACAGTTTTGTCCGGTTTGCCAGGATGCAATAAGTAAGGTGATCGATCAATATACGAAATAACCCCCCTCCTGTCCCCCTTGGAGGGGGGATGAAAGGGAGGTGACCCCAATATATGACTCAAATTATAGACCTTCGTAGTGATACCGTAACCCAGCCTTCTAAAGGAATGCTTGACGCCATGTTTTCAGCAAAGGTTGGGGATGATGTTTTTGGTGATGATCCGACAGTAATTGAACTGGAAGAAAAAGCAGTAACTATGTTTAGTAAAGAGGCAGCTTTATATTGTCCTTCCGGAACAATGACAAATCAAATTGCCATCAAAGTCCATACTAAGCCTGGTGACGAGTTGATTTGTGATGAAAGTTCACATGTATATCGATATGAAGGAGGTGGAATAGGATTTAATTCAGGAGCATCTGTAAGGTTGATAAATGGAGATAGAGGGAGAATAACAGCACAGCAAGTTCTTGAAAATATCAATCCTGATGATATACATTTTCCTGTTTCTAAACTGGTCGTTGCTGAAAATACTTCCAATCGTGGTGGAGGTAGTTGTTATGAATTCGTTGAACTTAAAAAGATCAGTGAAGCCTGCAAAGAAAATAATCTAAAATTTCACCTGGACGGTGCCAGGTTATTTAATGCTTTGACTGAAACTGGAGAAACCACATCAGATGTAGGACAAATATTCGATTCTATTTCCATCTGTCTTTCCAAAGGATTGGGCGCACCTATTGGATCATTATTAATTGGAGGTGCAGACTTTATAAAACAAGCCCGAAGGATCAGAAAAGTGTTTGGTGGAGGAATGCGGCAGGTCGGATACATTGCTGCCGCAGGGACTTATGCACTTGAGAATAATATTTCCAGATTAAATGAAGATCATCAAAAGGCTAAAATAATTGGACAGACTTTACAATCCTGCAATTTTGTTAAGGAGGTTTTACCCATTGAAACCAACATTGTTGTTTTTAAATTAATTGATATTATAAAGAACACTGATTTCCTTGAGACACTTAAGGAGAATAATATTCTTGCGGTTGGATTTGGCCCTCAAACCATAAGAATGGTTACACATTTAGATTTCACTGAAAATATGCTGGACGATTTAATTCTAACATTAAAATCGTTTTAGATAATTTATCTTCTAACTGCAATAAAATAAAACTTTCTCGTCTGATATAAATATGAACAGTTATTCTGAACAGCAAAAATCATTATTTGGCTTTTTTGCTCGCGAGTATGATAACCTGGTTTCATATGTTAGAAGAAACTGGCATACTGTAAATGAGGCCGAAGCTGAAGATATTGTTCAGGATGTGGCATTGAACCTGTTTACAAAAGTTGACTTTAATACGCCTATTGAAAATCTGTTCGCTTATGTGTATCGTTCTTTGAAAAATAAAATTATTGACTTGACACGAAAAAAGAGGGAAGACAGGCTGGATGATTATCAAGATGAAGATAGTGGTGAGAATTATTTACTCAGAAGATTAGTAGATGAAATTGCAGATACTGAGGAGAAAGCAGAGCATGAACAATTGCTAAAACTCATGCTTAATACTTTAGAAGAATTAAGACCAGATCAGCAAGACATTATAGTTGCAACTGAGTTAGAAGGGTACACTTTTGAAGAGTTGTCGAATGAATTGGAAATTCCTATTGGAACACTATTATCAAGAAAACACAGGGCAATTGCGAAATTGCAGAAACTTATGAATGAAAATTTAAAATCAAAAATTTAAAATTAAAATACGGAGGACTTTATTATGGAACATTTAAGTAGATTTTACGGAAGTAGAAAAGAACGGCCAAAAGCATTTCAGATTGTTGGATGGGTACTTGGAGGAATTATCCTTGCAGTAATATTTGCTATCATATTCGGATACTTTGTGATGCTATTATGGAACTGGTTGATGCCGGCATTATTCGGATTATCTGAAATTACCTATTGGATGGGCTTTGGTATCATTTTACTTGGCCGGTTGATATTTGGTAATTTTGGACCAGGACATCATAAGAATGATGATCCCCACAAACACTTTTTCAGTTCAAGATGCCGATCAGATAAATTTCCGAGATGGAACAATTTTAAAAAGTGGCATTATTATGATGACTTTTGGGAAGAAGAAGGAGAGAAGTCATTTGATAATTACATAGAGCGGAAGAAGGGTGAAAAGCAAAGTGGTGAAAAAGAAAATCCCGCTGAATAGCGGGATTTTTAATCTTTTATCTGTGTTTATTAGACTAACTGCTTAAGATAAAATCTGCTAAATAACCTAGATAAACTAAGCCTATTGAATAAACTAAGAAGAAATAAACTAAAGTTATAAATTTTCTTGCTGTAAGGTTACGCCTATAATTTAGTTTCTTTAAATCAAATTTTAATCCGAAAAAAATAATAC
>JAIOTR010000151.1 GCA_021106665.1 Bacteroidales bacterium | reverse complement strand
GGCTATACTTGTTATACGGGTTACTAATAGATATTATTAGATTATCTTAAATTTCTGTTATGGACAAAAATAATTTAACAAAAGTTATTGAAACAGCTTCCTCCAGGTTAGCGGCCATTAATACATTTAGTTTTTCAGAGAGCGACAAAAAAGAATTAAAAATTGATGACTATGAAGCTGGGTTAAAACTTGCCAAAAAAGCGCTTGAAGAATATATGGGTCAGCTTAATCATGCTGAGGCTTTTGCAAATAATGATGATCCATTTGTGGTACAAGAATATGAAAATCAGCTTGAGATTGCCGAAGAGAAAAAGTTGAATTTTCTTAATGAGGAGGAAGCGCTTAAACAATTGGATTACGAGGTTTTGGAACTTGTAAAATTAAAATTTGGGGAAGGCTCAAAAGAATATTCCGAAATAAATATTGAAATAAAAACGGAATAAACAATTCCCCGAAATATCATTCTAATATTTAATTTGCAGTATTATTTATTTTGTAATATTGCTCTTACCCGGTTTATCAGCCGGGTATTTAGTTTTAATAATAAATAATAAATTTGAGCTTTCTTATTTTTCAGATTAATGGACAAGCGGGTAAATAAAAGAGAATATTCAGATTTGGAAATGTGGCAGAACGGAGCTGTTAAAACAGTATCCTTTATTGTTACCGAAGCCTGCCAACTTCGCTGTAAGTATTGCTATTTTGTTGAGAAGAAAGAGCAGCATGTAATGGACTTTGAAATTGCAAAAAAAACCATTGATTACCTCTTGGCCAATAAAGATATTTTTACTGAGGAAACTGTTATTTGGGAGTTTATTGGTGGTGAGCCATTGCTTCAAATAGATTTGATTGATAGAATTTGTGAATACGCTAAATTGCGAATGTACGAAGATGACCATCATTGGTTTAATAGCTACAGGCTTAGCTTTACAACAAATGGTTTGCTTTACGATGATGACAGGGTCCAAAAATTTATTGAGAAGAATAGAACACATATCGAAATTGGAATTACCATTGACGGTACTAAGGAAAAACACGACCAGCAAAGAATATTCCCAAACGGTAAAGGATCTTATGACCTGGTTGTGAAAAATATTCCTTTGTGGCTCAAACAGTTTCCCAATGCTTCAACCAAGGCTACTTTCGCATCGGATGATCTTCCAATGATCAAAGAAAGCATGTTGCATTTATGGTCGCTCGGGATTAAAAATATTATGGCCAATTTAGTTTTTGAGGATGTTTGGAAGGAGGGAGATGATAAAATATTCGAGGAACAGCTCTTTGCACTGGCAGATTATATCCTGGAAAATGATATGCAGGATGAGTATTTTTGTTCTTTTTTCGCAAAAACTGCCGGATTGCCGATGGATCCTGTAACCGATAACCAAAATTGGTGTGGGTCGGGAATAATGCTTTCAGTGGATAAAGACGGAAATTTTTATCCATGTACCCGATTTGTAAATCATTCTTTAAAAAATAAGGATGCCCGAATAATTGGGAATATCCATACGGGAATTGATCAAAACCGGTTACGACCATTTCTTACACTTGACAGGTGTACACAAAGTTCTGATGAATGTATCGACTGCAATGTGGCTTCTGGTTGTTATTGGTGTGTTGCTGAGAATTATGATGCTGCTGATACTGAAACTATTTACCAGCGGGGATTATTTAATTGTAAAATGCATAAAGCCCGCGTAAAGGCCAACAAATACTTTTTTGAAAAATTAGACAAGAAAAACAAAAACTGGAAGGTGGCCCAATATAAGGGCGCTGAAATTTGTTAAAAATTAAAATATGCTGAATTATTTGATCGTATTACTGGATCAGGCTTCTACCTCTTTTTGTTATTATACCAATCCTGCTTTTTCAAAAAATAATAGTAGTAAACCAATTCCATATAATACATTAAACAGAGTTGTGAATTACGGTTTGAAAAATTCACTCATGATCAATTACCTTTTTGGTATTGATCCCTTACCCGATAAATACCAGAAATTGATTGCAAAGAGTCAGCACGTTAAAATTTTACCTGCACGGGCTTTTGATCACTTTTCTGATGAAGAAGTGGTTTTGGTAATAAATGAGAGTGAATTGGAATTTGCAAAAACCCTGGAGGACAATTTTAAGCAGAATATTATACTTCGATTCCCCAAATCGAATTTGCCTGAATTATCAGCATATATTGAATTATTGATCAATAAATGCAGACGTTTGAATTTAAACCTTCTTGATATTAATAAATATGACACCAATGACCTGGAAGAATATAAAAGGCAATTGGACCTAATTTATGATATTGTTGAAGATAGATATCTTTCCGGGCACTCGGTTGAATTAAGTTTTATTTCAGATCGAATGATGCTATCTGAGATGAACAATTGTAATGCCGGCCTTACTCACCTCACTGTTGCACCCAATGGTAAATTTTATTTGTGTCCGGGCTTTTATTATGATGATGTGAACAATTCAGTTGGGGATCTGAATTCAGGAATTAATATAAAGAATCAACAACTGCTTGACCTTGAGCATGCACCTATCTGTCGTATTTGCGATGCTTACCATTGTAAACGATGTATTTATCTCAATCAAAAAACCACCTTAGAAATAAATACACCTTCACATGAACAATGTGTTGTTTCGCATTTAGAGAGAAATACTTCAAAGTTATTGCTGGATGAATTGAACACCCGGCTTGAAGTATTTCATGACCAGGAGCCTATTCCTGAAATTGATTATCTCGACCCTTTTGAACTGGCTAAGAAAACACCGGGGAAAAAACAAAATTTCACAAAGAAAGTAAGTCATGGTCAGCAAAAAAAATATGAGCAAAGTAGTGACAGGGAGTTATTGTTGAAAATTTTAGATCAACAGGATAAAATATTGAAATTATTAAATAGTAAAACTAAATGAGAAAGAAAATAGGAAAAGTTACGGTTGAAGAAATGAAAGAAATCAAATACCTCTACGAGCGTAAAAATGGTTTGATTGAATTGTTCAGATCCATTGAATTAGAAAGAAAAGAAGGTGATACTTTGTACGACCGTATCTTAAATGATATGACTCAAATAAATGGTAATTTTCAGGAATGGTGGAATGAAAAGGGTGAAAAGTATAAGTGGGAAAATATAAAAGGTGGTAAATGGGAGATTGATTTTCAATCTTGTGAAATTTTCCTTGTTACACAATAAAAATTTGTAAATTAGAGGTTTGTAATTCTCAACGTAAACACTATATTATGAAAACAAGAGTATTATCATTCATCTTTGTAATGTTATTCCTTTCCAACCTAAGTGCCCAGGAATTGTGGGGACTTCCGGTTGACGAAGAAACCAACAAAGTAGCCTATTCAGAAATAGTTGATATGGGTACAACTGACCAGGAAACCCTTTATTCAAGAGCAAAAGAATGGATATTACTGCAGAATTATGATGATCCTGTGGTTGTTTTAAAGGACAAAGAATATTTGTTTTTTGAAGATCCAATTGTACTGGATGATGAATCCAGCAAAATTTATACTGATGGTTTTTTTCATGTTCACTATAGGTCGGATAAATCTGACAGATTCTATATAGTTTTCAATTTCAGGATCAGGACAAAAGAGGGAAAGTACCAATATGAATTTACTGATTTTACTTTAAAGGAGTTTATAGACCCTAATGCTGGACCAGGGGGTCCTGGAAGACCTAGCTCGCATAGAAATTCTCGTAATTATAGTAATTTGGATGTTAAGGTTTTTACCATTGAAGATTTTTTTGAATCAGAAACGCGTCGTAAAGAGAAGAACCTGGCATTTCCGGAATTTAAGTTTAATATTGGGGCATTAATTATTGATTTAAAGTCAGCTATGAATTCAGATAGCGACTGGTAATTTTTTGTGTTTTTAATTTGAGACGCTATTTAAAGGATTACTTTATCACAAAATTAAGCATCTTTTTATCTTCCAGATAGCCAACCAGGTGATCACCTATCTTTATTGGTCCTACACCGGCAGGAGTACCTGTAAATATCAGGTCACTCATTTTTAATGTGATAAATTGCGAAACATAGGAAATAATTTTATTAACAGAAAAGATCATATCAGCTGAATTCCCTTCTTGTACTCTTTTTCCATTTATTTCAAGGTGGAATTTAATGTTATCAGTATCTGAAAGTTCATCCATTGAAATAATCTTACTCAAGGGTGCAGCATTATCAAAACCTTTTGCAATCTCCCATGGCAGTCCTTTTTGTTTGCAATTAGTTTGAAGATCGCGGGCGGTAAAGTCAATACCCAAACCTATCTCGTTGAAATATTTACTTGAAAATTTTTCTTGAATGTGTTTCCCGTTTCTGTTTATCTTGATTACCAATTCAGTTTCATAATGGATCTCCTTTGAAAATTCAGGATAATAAAAAGGTCGATTTCTAATAAGCAGGGAAGTATCCGGTTTTAAGAAAAATACAGGCGCTTTCGGTAATGGATTGTTTAACTCCTTCGCATGATCAACATAATTTCTTCCTATGCAAATGATCTTCATATATGTCAGTTAGTTTTTGTGAATAACTATAAATTTACAATAATAATAAATATATGATTTGCAGGGTTTAATAATTGAAGAAAACACAAATTGTTGATAAGCTATGGATAACTGTGTTGAAAAATATAATTCGGAATAAAGGATTCCACTTGAATTGTATGTAGTACATTTGAGTCATGAACGAGCAAGAAAAGAAGACCGGTCAAACCCCTGAAATACAGGAAAGAGCGAAAAAACGTATTCAAAAAAACGTCCTGGCTCAGGCATTTTCTGAACATGGAAAGATTCCTCCACAGGCTATTGATCTGGAAGAAGCTGTTTTAGGGGCATTAATGCTTGAACAAAATGCATTGACAGCGGTCATAGATATTTTAAATCCTGAAGTTTTCTACAAAGAGGCTCACCAGATAATTTATAAGGCCATCCATAAGCTATTTGCTAAATCGGAGCCCATTGATATTTTGACCGTAACCAATGAGTTAAAGTCTAGCGGTGAACTGGAATTGATTGGTGGCGCTTATAAGATCACAGAATTAACAAACAGGGTAGCCTCAACTGCAAATATCGAATATCATGCTAGGATCATTTCTCAAAAATTTATACAGCGTGAATTGATCAAAATTTCATCTGAAATAATCAAAGAAGCTTTTGAAGACACGACAGATGTTTTTGATTTGCTGGATAAGGCCGAACAAAACCTTTTTGCCGTTAGTGAAAATAACTTTAGAAGAGATTATGACAGCATGCAGACACTGGTTGGAGAAGCCATTAAAGACATTCAATCTGCCCGCGACCATGAAGGAAATTTGAGAGGGATTCCATCAGGATTTACTGATTTAGACAGGATAACGGCTGGTTGGCAAAAATCAGATTTGATCATATTGGCTGCCCGGCCTGGAATGGGAAAAACAGCATTTGTGCTTTCCATGGCCAGAAATATTGCCGTTGATTTTAATATACCGGTTGCGTTTTTCTCACTCGAGATGTCCTCTATTCAGCTTGTAACCCGGTTGATCTCAAGTGAAACACAATTATCAGCAGATAAATTAAAGAAAGGAACCCTGGAGAATTATGAATGGGAACAGCTAAATGCCAAGATTGGTAAGCTGGTTGATGCTCCTTTATATATTGATGATACGCCAGCCCTTTCTATTTTTGAATTACGTGCAAAATGCCGGAGGTTAAAAGCCCAGCATAATATTCAAATGATAGTTGTTGATTACATTCAGTTAATGTCGACAGGTGGGGATAACAAAGGTAACAGGGAACAGGAGATCAGTGCAATTTCCAGGTCATTGAAGGCATTGGCCAAGGAATTAAATGTGCCCATCATTACCATATCGCAGCTCAACAGGTCGGTTGAAACACGGGGAGGTTCAAAACGGCCTATCCTTTCCGATCTTCGTGAATCGGGCGCCATTGAACAGGATGCCGACCTTGTTTCATTTATTTACAGACCTGAATATTATAAGATAGATCAGGATGAAGATGGAAATCCAACCAAAGGAATGGCAGAACTGATCATTGCTAAACACAGGAATGGAGCGCTGGCAGATGTTAAATTACAGTTTGTTGATAAATTCGCGAAATTCCTGGATTATGAAGGCGGCGCTTATGATATTCCGTCTGACATCCCATCAGAATATGACTATCCGCAAGAAAATTCATATACCGTCCCTTCACGGATGAACGATCTTGAAGAAGAGGATCAACCTTTTTAATTTCGGATTGTTAATTTTGTAAGCGATTTAATCTTCTTTTTAAAATTTAAAGGATTAGTCTGATGTATCATAATATGCATCCTTAATATGCGTTTATTTCAAAATTCAATAAATGAAGAAAATAGTACTTCTGTCAATTTTAATATTATTCCTCACTAATATACGTGCTGCTTATTTACTCATTCCCATGGATGAAACACAAAAAAATCATCTCAAGGCTTATGGTATTGCCTATTGGGTTTTGCAGCAGGAAGTTGAGGTTGACTGGCTCCTCAATTATAAAGGCGGAAGTTTTATGTGTAAATACCACGACCTGATCGAGCAGGAATGTGTTATCCGTGGGGTAAGTTACCAGATCATTGCCGATGTACAATCAACAGCCATATTAATTGAAATTTCTGATCCCGAAGCCAACATGGATGCAGTTAAGCTGCATAAACCACCCAAAATGGCCGTATATTCCCCAAAGAATAAGCAACCCTGGGATGATGCAGTAACTTTGGTTTTAGCCTATGCTGAAATTCCTTATGATGTGGTTTATGATGAAGAGGTCATGGAGGGAGTACTTCCTTTGTATGATTGGCTGCACCTTCATCACGAGGATTTTACGGGACAGTTTGGAAAGTTCTGGGCGCGTTACCGCAATGCAGATTGGTACAAAGAAGATGTGAGGGTAAATGAAGAAGTTGCTCATAAACTGGGCTTCAGTAAAGTTTCGCAGTGCAAACTGGCTGTGGCTAAAAAGATCAGGGATTTTACAGTTGGCGGAGGTTATCTTTTCTCCATGTGTTCTGCTCCGGATAGTTATGATGTTGCTCTTGCTGCCGAAGGTCTTGATATTTGCGATTATATGTTCGATGGCGATCCGATGGATACGGATGCACAGCAGAAGCTTGACTATTCAAAATGTTTTGCTTTCAGGGACTTTACATTAAGCGTCAATCCTTACGAATATGAAATTTCATCCATTGATATTAATCCCCAGCAAAGGAGGATCAATCCTCAAAACGATTACTTTTCTTTGTTCGAGTTTTCGGCTAAATGGGATCCTGTTCCAACCATGCTTTGCCAGAATCACACACAACTGATCAAAGGATTTATGGGACAAACAACAGCTTTTAGGAAACAACATGTAAAACCTAATGTTTTGGTCATGGGTGAAAGCAAAGCCCTGGATGAAGCACGTTATATTCATGGTGAGTTTGGTAAAGGAATGTGGACCTTCCTGGCCGGCCATGATCCGGAAGATTACCAGCATTTTGTAGGAGATCCACCAACGGACCTCAACTTGTTTCCCAACTCACCTGGTTACAGGCTTATATTAAATAATGTGTTATTTCCGGCGGCTAAGAAGAAGAAGCAGAAAACCTAAACCAAGGAGACACGGCAAGTCGAAGTAAGCCCCGGTGGAGGAGACTTGCCTTGTCGGGGAAGGGCACTCAACTAAACGGATAAGCCAATTCTCTTAGCATTTTCATTTCGACAAACCAAGTCGCCAACCCCAAATGCCTGCCTCGACTTGGTGTGTCTTTCAGCCGGTGACACGGTGACATGGCAAGTCGTAGATAGTCTGTGTGCAGGGGACTTGCCTTGTCGGGGAAGGGCACTCAACTCGACTGATAAGCCAAATTCTCTTAGCATTTTCATTTCGACAAACCAAATCGCCAACCCCAAATGCCTGCCTCGACTTGGTGTGTCTTGCAGCCGATGACACGGGTGACATAGCAAGTCGTAGATAGCTAGCGTGTAGTGGACTTGCCTTGTCGAAAAAGGCCTATTCAATAAAATATTTTTTTGATCCCTGAATAGTTTTATTCTCTTCGTGAAAGGTGATAAAATTTTCTATTCCTCCGAAATATTCCAAAACTTCATCTTTCTGAATAAATGTTGGCTCACTATTAAGAAATAAATTAAATGATGAATAACCCCATTGTTTGTAATTATCAACATATCCATGATGAATTGGATTTCTGTGAATATAACAGATCAGACTTAAAAGATAGCTTTCTTTTTCAACGAGTATCCTTTTGTATGGTTGAATAAACAACCTTCCCATCCTTCTATGAACTTTGTTGAATGATTTGGAATAACTGATGAAGAGATTCTTGAAAGCAAGGTGAAATTTTTCTTCTGTGACTAATAATTTAGATTTCTCATCGGAATTAGTTGTAAGTGGCTGTTCTAATGTTTTGATCAGCAAATGAAAGTGGTTAGGCAGTAAACTGTAAGCATACACATTAGCTACCGGAAGTATATACTGCTTTAATTTTTCCAGAAAATAGAAATAATCTTTAGGGGTCTTAAAAAGTTTTTCATCACCTACAGCATGGTTATAGATATGGTAATATTTTCCAAATGATAGGGTTTCAGTTTTATTGACTTTTTTGGGATTCATATTGGTTGAGTACAAAAATAACTAAATCTGAGAGTAATTTGAGCAATAAAATCCATTTATCAATTTCAACAAACCAAGTCTCCTCCTTTATGGTCTGCTTCGACTTGGTGTGTTTTTGGGTTGGAGACACGGCAAGTCGAAGAAAGCCTGTGTGCAGGAGTCTTGCCTTGTCGGTGGTGATCGTGTTCACTCTATACGACAGACCAAGTCTCTTACCTTAATGGCTAGCTTCGACTTGGTATGTCTTGCGTTTGGAGACTTGCCTTGTCGGGGTTGGTGGTGCTCACTCTTTGCGACAGACCAAGTCGCTTTCCCTAATGCCTGCTTCGACTTGGTATGTCTTACTTATTCTGCCTTTTTATCAAATTCAACGCACTCCCCGCTTTGAACCATTCAATCTGGTTTTCATTATAGGTGTGGTTTACAGGAAATTCTTCTTGCATACCGTCAGCATGGTTAAGCACTACAGTTAGCTGTTTTCCCGGAGCAAATGATTTTAACCCAAGTATATCAATATTATCATCCTCCCTCACCTTATCATAGTCTTCTTTATTGACAAATGTAAGTCCCAACATTCCCTGCTTTTTCAGGTTGGTTTCATGGATACGGGCAAACGACCTTACTAACACAACTTTTACACCCAGATTACGTGGTTCCATGGCAGCATGTTCCCTTGATGAACCTTCACCATAATTTTCATCACCGATTACAATTGAACCAAAGCCGGCTGCTTTATAAGCCCTTGCTGTATCAGGGACAGGAGCATATTCTTCGGAAACCTGGTTTTTAACTTTATTGGTTTCTTCATTGTAAAAGTTTACTGCTCCAATTAACATATTGTTGGAAATATTATCCAGATGTCCCCTGAATCGAAGCCATGGACCAGCCATTGAAATATGATCTGTAGTACACTTACCTTTTGCTTTTATCAGCAATTTTAATCCTTTATAATCCTCACAATCCCAAGCTTTAAATGGTGTTAGGATTTGCAGCCTTTCTGAACTGGAGTCTACCGAAACCTCAACCGAACTTCCGTCTTCAGCGGGTGCCTGATAACCGGAATCTTCAACATCAAAACCTTTTATTGGTAACTCAATTCCCATCGGCTCATCCAATTTGACCTTCTCTCCATCTTTGTTAATAAGATGATCTTTCATAGGATTAAAGGTTAAATCACCGGCGATAGCAAATGCTGTTACCATATCCGGTGAAGCTACAAAGGCATGAGTGTTGGGATTACCATCTGCACGTTTGGCAAAATTCCGGTTGAAAGAAGTCATGATGGAGTTTTTTTCTCCTTTATCAGCATTATGCCTGGCCCATTGACCGATACAAGGACCACATGCATTGGCAAGTACTACTCCTCCAATTTTTTCAAAT
>JAIOTR010000090.1 GCA_021106665.1 Bacteroidales bacterium | reverse complement strand
TATGCCCATGACATTTAAAACATTGATGATTATCCTCTGCATAATCATACACTCTTTCTTCTAAATCTTCCTCTGAAAGAGCATTGATACTAAAAGTCATAAAAAGAAATGAAACTGAAAAGAGTAATTTGAATGGAGATACCATTGCTGTCATATTATGTTATTAATTATTTTCAAATAAAAAGAGGATGTCTCAAAAGTCTGCTTTCTATCCCTTAGGTCATGTTGAGCCTGTCGAAACATAATTGATTAGTAGATATATACACAATTTCGACAAGCTCAATGTGACCGACTTTTTTAACTTTTGAGACAACCTTCAGCTACTCACGATTTAATTAAGAAATTTCAATACTATATTATTCATTCACTATTCAAACTCATCAAATATATTGGTTTCAAAAGTATATATTTCATATTAAAGCACAAAAAAATTGTGCAAAAACCCTGCTATTTTTATTTGAATATAAATAATGGATATTAAGAACAAAAAAAAATTCCATTTTATATAACCACATAAAATGGAAGTTTTTTAAATTTTATAAATTAACTTATTGAGTTAGAATCCCCATAAACGGGTGATATTAAATCCAATATGGTAACTACTTATTAAATTCGCATCGTTTTGATTGAGCATAACATTGTATTGAGGTACGATAAGCGTAGCAGTACCTGCAAAAATTTGGAAAGCGTGAGTTGCTGTTGTGATTTCCCATCCAATACCAAAATTTGATTTGGGAGGATTATGGATCTCACTCCATTCTTTGATCCCCTCAGCCTTTAATGGTAAATCATAATTTATAATAAAGGTCGACTGCTCGGTGATCTTAAATCTAGCCAAAAAATGTAGCGCAATCTTATCATGTTCAGTTGTTCCAACATAATTTAATGAAGCATATTCCAGTGAATCAGCAATATTGAAATGAGTAAAGCTTCCGCCAACAGAAAGCGTAAACCTTTCACAAAATTTCCGGGTTATCAGCAGTTGATTAAAAAATGCGTAACGATGAGAGAATTTATAATTGACCCCAAAGTCACTATCTTTACTTGCATTGATCGAAAAGTTATGATAACAGGAAATCGTTACAGGTACTTTATTTTTTCTGGATTGCTGAAGAATATTTATTTTCAGACCAAGATCCTGTAGTTTATAATTCCTGGTGGTCCCAATTCCGATCTGTAGCCAGTTTGTAATTGAATAGTTTAAACCCAATCTTGTATTGGCTGATCCCATTATTCCCCATATATCAGAAATACCGTTTTCCACACTACCTAAACTATGCTGGATAACCAATTCAAGAGTTTTGGATGCAGGTATAATACTGGTTTGATTTTCGATCAGGTATCCACTATTATAAGAATTCCTGACAGGTTTTGCATCCTGTGCCATAAAATAACCAAACAAACTTTCATTTTTGTTTTCCTTTTTTTCTTTTTTCTCTTTCTCCTCCTGACCAATTAAAAGAAATGGAACGATCAAGAATATTGCAAATATTGATATGATTTTATTTTTCATAATATTTTGTTTTTCATTGTTTAACCATTCCATTAATTATCTTCTGCTCCTTGTTCAATCCATTGCAAAACAAAGGCTGCCTCATTTTCTGTATATTTCTGCTTTGGAGGTGTGGAGTGCGAATTATTTACTGCAGGGCTTGCATATGTGTAAATTTCACTATCTGCTGGGCTATCCGTATTTACCAAACCCATGTTTGTAATACTATTATATGCATTGTCAGGGGTTAGGTCAGGATCAGTACTATTTGTTTTATGACAAAGGGTGCACTTATCACCGGAAGTAAAAATAGGTACAATCTGATCATTAAAACTAATTGTTTCTCCAGGATCAGGTGGAGGTGATTGCGGTTCAGGTTCAACAAAATCATATTCGCAAGAAGCAAATATTGTTACACAAAAGAGTATCAATAAAACCTGATAAATCCATTTTGTTTTCATCTTTTTTTTGATTTAAAATTTGGCTGCTAAGAAAAATAAGAAAAAGGCTCAAATTTTCATATAAAGCCTTTTTTTGTTTTTATGATTTAAAAATATTAATCACCAAGCGCTTCAAGTGAATTGTTCAGAAGTGCTTTTGCATATTTAATATTGTGTATTCCACCACTTCTGTCTTCTTCAACAAACTTGAAGTTAAAGAAAGCACCTGCTTCATCTGCACTTAAGTTAGCGGGGTTACTTGAACTTGCCAGTGTACCGTCATCACCTAACAGATATCCTGCAGAATCCGAGACAGCAAGGTCAATTAATTTATAATGTAAGGCTTCCAGCATTTCGTGAACTTCTTCCTGAACTTCCTCTGTTGCATCAGCAATGCCTTCAGGGTGACATTCGGCAGCGTCACAACCTGCTTCCAGCAATTCCATGCCTCCATGATATTCATAGGCAACATTCATCACGTGTCCACCGGCTTGCTGTCCGTAAGCATCAGCCATGTGGCAGGTAACACATGCATCCTCAATATTTTTATGCATTGAGCTTGTATATGTCATGCTACCAGGCACTTCATATCCACCAAACCCACCTAATAAGTTTGCCATAGGTCCATGATGTGGGCCATATCTCATGCTTGTAATTTCATAAATATCGGCACTACCAGGTACCGGCCATGGGGTCGTTACCCTTGATTGGTGGCAATTCGCACATAAATTACCTTTTTCAAAATCTTCTGTTACGGCCTTCCCTCCTGTATGCCAGAAGTTAACTTCATCAGTATAAGTAAGTGCCCAATCTGCAGGAGTATACTCATTATGAATCCAGTGACATGTATAACAGTTTATCGGGTTCGGATTTGAAATGGATGCAGCTGTAACTTGTTCACCTGTCTCCATCCTTTCCAGGAATCCCTGGCTGGTATGACAAGGAGCGCAATCAATTCCGTTCCTCTCAAAATTACCACCTGTTGCATGAATTGAATGCTCCCACTGGTTTATTTTCGCAAACATTACCTGTGAATTGTCATGACATAGAATACATGAGGCTGTACCATCATCTCCATTGATACCATCTTCACCATCCTGACCATCTGCACCATTTGTTCCTGGTGCACCTTCTTTTGTACAAGAGGCGAATACTAACATAGCGCCAAATAAAATGGCACTTAATAAATAGAATAAATTTACTTTCTTCATAGTATAGAATTTTAATGTTGTTTTTCGATTCACAATAAGTAATAAATATAACAAACCTCACACAATTACTAATAATTGTAAAAATAACTTTCGTTTCATCTTTTATGTTTTGTTATATTCGGGACGAAAATAAATAAAAAAAGACTCCGATTACCATCCGAAGCCTTTTTTATTTTATTCGATTTAAATTTTATTCAGCAAGAGCTTCAATCGAATTGGTCAAAAGCGCTTTTGCATAATTATAATTATGTATTCCATGACTTTTGTCTTCTCGTACCATATTAAAATTTAATACTCCCCCTGCCTGATCGACTGTCATTTCCTGAGGGATAGCATGGTAAGTAGAATCCAAAACACCTTGGGTTGTCAAGAGGCCAAATAGTTCATCCAGTAGGGCACCAATTTCTGTTTTTGTATCTTCGATTTTTGTTTCAAGTGCATCTGGATCAGTATGACAATCAATACAACCAGCAGAATTTACTACATCATGCCCATGGTATGCATAGGTCATGCTCATATTGTGTCCTCCTGCTTGTACGCCATACGCAGTTGCAAGGTGACAGGTAATACATGATTTTTCTACATTAGTAGAGTGAAAAGAGGCAGGAGTGTATGCTAAACTGCCATCCACTTCGTAACCACCAGCTCCAGCAATAACATTTGCTACCGGACCATGATGGGCTCCCCAGTATGGTGAACCAATGGTTACATTGTCGCCACCAGGAACAGGAAACGGATTAGGAATAAAAGATTGATGACAGTTTGCACAGAGATTACCAGTGCCAAGGTCAACTTCAGCTTTACCTGCAGGATGCCACAAAGTAACTGGGTCTGTGTAAGTGATTGCCCAATCTGCCGGGGTATACTCATTATGAATCCAGTGACATGTGTAACAGTTTATCGGGTTCGGATTTGAAATGGATGCAGCTGTAACTTGTTCACCTGTTTCCATCCTTTCCAGGAATCCCTGGCTGGTATGACAAGGTGCACAAGAAGTACCGTTCCTTTCAAAATTACCACCTGTTGCATGAATTGAAGATTCCCACTGGTTAATCTTTGCGAACATTACCTGTGTATTGTCATGACACAGAATGCATGAGGCTGTACCATCATCTCCGTTGATTCCATCTTCTCCATCAGCACCATCTTGACCATCTGTTCCAGGAGCACCTTCTTTTGTACAAGAGGCAAATACTAACATAGCGCCAAATAAAATGGCACTTAACAAATAGAATAAATTTACTTTCTTCATAGTATAAAATTTTAATATTGTTTTTCGATTCACAATAATACAAAACATATATTCATCTACATATTTTTACCTAATGATTATTTCGTAATAATTAATTGATATATAAACTTAATATTCTTGATATATATCATTTTTTTACCGACTTTTGTCTCTAATAATATTTAAATATGGCCATATTTATTAAAACTTCAAATTGTTCTGTATGTAATCTAAAGATGAATTTATTTCGTTTTTTAGATAAGGAACAACTAGCTTATATAAATAAAACAAGGCATGAAGTTAAATTCCACAAAGGGGAAACAATTTTTAAACAAGGGGGTCCTTTAACTCACATTGCATGCCTAACCAGTGGTAATGCTAAAGTATATATTGAAAGCCATCTAAATAAAAATACGATATTAAAAATTCTAAAGCCTTCTGAACTGGTGGGAGGTCCTGGATTTTATGTTGACTACAGGCATCATTTTTCGGTTTCGGCATTAACTGAATCAACAGCTTGTTTCATTGATGTTCATGTATTTGAAGAGATGATTAAAATTAACACGAGTTTTGCAATGGAATTCATAAAATATCTGAATAATATTACCATTAAACTTTATGACAAGCTGATAAGCCTTACCCATAAACAAATGCACGGAAGAATTTCAGATACCCTGCTTTACCTTTCAAAAGAGATTTATAACAGCAATACATTTCAAACCATGCTGTCAAGGCAGGATTTAGCTGATTTATCAGCGATGACCAAGGAAAGCGCCATCAGGATATTGAAAGAATTCAAGGACGAAGGAATTATTGATTTTTCAACAAATATTTTTAATATCCTAAAAGAAGATGTTCTGGTGAAAATTAGTAAAACAGGTTAAGGCGCTTTGTGCAAATAAATCAATTTTTTCTAATCACCCAATCTATCAACCACATTAATAACAAATAGAACGGCATAATAACCGGATATAATAATAAGGCCATAAAAGTATAAACATGCCTTCCGGCTGCATCTTTACCGATGCTCGCATCAATAATTCCATAGCTCAAAATGTATCCTATTAAAACTATTAACGGAACGAGGATACTACCAGAAATCATTACCCATGAAAACCTGGCGGAAGGATTTCTTTTTCTAAACAAATACATCAAAAGTAAATGGATCAACACAAGGACACCGGCAAAAATATAAGTTAACCCTTGAGGTCCAAAGGTCATTAAAGTCTTTGCAGTAGAAGATAATTCAGGGATGTAGGCCACATGGATCATTTCTGTTGGAATCCCTGAAAATTTCCATGTAGCGATTGTTTCCAAATCGCCTTGCAATGGATCACCTAAGTTTGTTTCTAACTTCTTACTGAAATTTTTGGCATCTAAAGTTATCTCCAGTTCTCCAAATGACTTCCAGTATTTTGCAGGAGCAAGTGCATAGCGAAAGCTATATTCCGTCACCCAGTCACTCCTATCAGACCAACTTTCAGCGATATATTCAACCCTGATGGAATGAGTACCTTCTGATAAGTCTGCTTCAAAAAACTTTAGATTATTTACCGAAACATAAAATGTTGAAAATTTTGAATTATCAATTTCTACCTGGCCATTACTTTCGTTTCCAGAGTCGAACAAGACACGAAAATCTTCAAAAAGGGTTCCCTCAAGATCTTCATAATATCGTGGTACCGGATTAAATGGGATTTCGGCATCATCCAGCCATACTTTGAAATCTGAACTATATTCCGATGCATAAAAAAGCAATGGGATTTGAACACCTGATTTGTTGGCTTTAATATAGTATTCAATTATAAATTGTGCAGTTTCAAAATCGCAATCAGGAACTATAAGGATATTCTCCTTTATGATGTCAACATACTGACTAATAAATGGTGAAGCG
>JAIOTR010000042.1 GCA_021106665.1 Bacteroidales bacterium | reverse complement strand
TGACCTGAAAATATGGCCTCTTTTTCCTGTGAAAGAAAGCATTAATAATTCCGGTCGTGAAATAACATTATCAGGAGATAAACGTGTTTGGTAAGGATCATTATTTATATCAAAATTTTCTGAATGTATTGAAAGGACGGTATCTTTATCCGGATTGTAAACTGCAAATTCGAAGGGCAGATCAATTCCTTTATCGTTTAAAGATTCAGAAAGTCTTTGATTTATTTGATCAGGATCTATTCTATCTGCAAAAGGTTCTTCAATATTTTTAATCTCTACCACCATTTGATCAATTACGTCTTTCAGGTCTTCAGTTCCTGAAGATATTTCCTTGATTCTTTTTTTGACGATTACATCTACAGAATCTTTGAATTGTGAGATAAAATAATATTGTTCTGCATGTACTTCATCTTTTAAAGAGTCAAGTTTGATAATGGTTTCCAGGCGTACACCTTCATCTTCAAAACTTTCAACGGAAATCTTTGCTGATCCATGACCATTCACCTGTATGGTTCCTGATTCATTATCACTAACATATATATACGAGTTACTTTCTGATCCTTCCAGAATAAACTCATTTTGTGCCGAATCAGAATAAGCCACATATTTTAGCTCATGTCCATCCTCATCGGTCCATATCTGGTTGGCAACATAAAAAACATCTTCATCCACCTTAAGACGTTCAACTACCTCACTTAAAGCTTCATTCACACTCTGGTCAAACTGTTCTTCTTTTATCTCTATGGCATTCTTGATCCAGAAAAGTTGTACCAGGACAATCCCTACCAAAGAAAGTGTCATCAATATTATGACCGGGGTTATGAAACTCTTGTTCATGCAACAAAATTAATTATTAACCAATGCCGATTGTTATACTTTAACTTTTCCTTAACCTTTTTTAACCAGGCTTTAACTATTGTTATTAATTAGTTCATGTAGTTTTGCTTCAGAATATTTGTAACATAAAATTATAAAATCATGAAAACTATTACAAAAAAGACATTAATCAATTTATTAACTGTTGTTTTTGCATTTTCTTTCTTGGCTAATCCCATTTTTGCCCAGGAGGAAGAAGAGAAAACTATTAAAATTAAAAAAGTCATGAAATCAGAAGACGGTACTGAAGTTGTTATTGACACAACCTTTACTGTAAAAGACCTGAAAGATCTGGAAAACATGGATGTGATGTTAGGTGACGAATTGATTGAAGATATTGACATTAAACTGCAAGATCTGGATGATCTTGATGATCTGGATGTTGATATATTTGTATCGGATGAGGATGGCACCGAGGAAAAACATATTATCATGGTGAAAAGAAAGGGAGATGAAGATGGTGAATCCATGCAGGAAATCATGAGCGAATACAAATATATTGTTGGGGAGGGGGATTCAACGAAAGTAATTGAATTGAAAATATCAGGTGATGGGGATGCCATTTTTATTTCAGACGATGGTGAAATTAAGACCATTGAAACTGATGGGGGCGAACAAAAGATCATCATTAAAAAATGCAAGGATGGTGAGGATATTTCCATTATTTATAGCGATGATGCAGGATGGGAAGGAGAACATATGATAAATATAGAAGTTGAAGATTCGGAAGATGGTAAAAAAGTTATTATAAAAGAAGAAAACGGTGAGGTGAAAGAATACATGATCGAAGGAGACGAAGGAGCTTACATGATTGATGAAGAGGATGTTTTTGTGAATGTAATGAAAACAAAAGATGGGGATAAAACAACGATCATTAAAACCAAGTGTATTGTTAAAAGCCTAAATGAAGAAGATAAAAAGAATCTGGAAAAAGCCGGCATTGAAGTAGCCCCCAAATCTGATAATAATAAACTTGAAATGGAAAAATTAAGTTTTCACCCCAATCCAAGCAATGGTAAATTCACTTTGAAGTTTAATACCGAACAAGAAGGAGATACCGATATCAAAATTTATGATATCAATGGTAAGGAGGTTTACAATGAAAGAATTAAGGATTTTGATGGAAAATATGAAAAGGAGATTGATATTTCGGAAAATGGGTCAGGAACATATTTCTTAAAAGTATCTCAGGGCGACAAAATGATGACCAGAAAGATAATATTAGAATAGCAAAAAAACGAAAAACCAATTTGCAATTAGCCTGTCCATTTTTGGATGGGCTTTTTTATTAATTTTGGATGACTAATAATCTTTATAAATCGGCACTATGAAAAAAATAATTTTATTGACTTTTTTTGTATCAGGTTTATTATTAATTGTCCGCTCACAACCCATAACTTTTGAATTTTGTTATGGTGGTAATCATGCTGATGCCGCATACTGTATTCAGGAATTACAGGATGGCGGTTATGTTATAGCCGGACATACAAGGGGAGATGATTACCATTACAGTATCAGTCTTGTAAAAATTGACGAAATTGGGAATGTGATCTGGAATGAAACTTATGGCTTAAGTAATGTAGCCTGGACGGCCTTAACATCCGGTAAATATGTTCAGGTAACATTAGATCAAAATTTTATTGTGGCCGGAAGTGATGATGATGGAGAAATGTGGATATTGAAGATAAATTCAGCTAATGGCAATGTTATTTGGGACAAAACATTTGTTAATTATACAGCCCGGTGTATTGAACCTTTAAGTGATGGTTCGTATATAGTTTGTGGTTGTAAAAAAATCACAGAAGAAGATTCGGACTTAATGATAATGAAATTGAATAATAATGGAACCTTGATTTGGTCGAAGTTATATGGCGGTGATGAATATGATATCGGTAAATCAATAAAACAGACTTTCGACAATGGATATATTGTGGCTGGCAGAACCAAGTCGTATGGAAACGGTGACTCAGATATTTGGTTAATAAAACTTGATGAATCTGGGGATATGCAGTGGTCGGTAATTAAAGGAGGCGCCGGACAGGATTACGCAAGTTCGGTAATCCAATTTACTGACAGCTGTTATGTTATTGCAGGAAGTACATCAAATGCATATATGAATGTTATGAAATTTGATACCAATGGTGTTTTACTGTGGAATAAAAATCTTGGGTATAATTCCTATGCGAGTTGTGTACAACAAACAAATGACGGAGGTTTGATTGTTTCCGGGCATAAACTTGTAGCCAACAGTGATTATGATTACAGGATATACAAATTAAAAGATGAAGGAAGTGTGATTTGGAACCGGGATTTTGGCTACAATGGTTCAGATCATGCCTGGCATGTTATTCAGGCTTCGGATGGTGGTTACGCTGTTGCAGGTGAGTCATGGTCATGTGATCCGAATTCTTCAAGCATGTGGATTCTAAAACTGGATGAATATGGCAATTTATTGACTGAAATAAATAATAACAAGGTTAACAATTTAATCAAATGTTATCCTGTACCTGTAAAACAATATTTAAATGTTGTTGTTGGCGTAAATTGCGAGGATGAATTGCAATTTAAATTATTTAATTTAAGCGGCCAAAAGGTATTTGATGAGGAAGCCCGTATAAAGGGATTAAATAATACTTTCACTATTGACTTAACCGGATTTTCAGATGGAATATATTTTCTGAATGTAACAGGCAATGATATTTCAATTACAAAAAAAATAATTTTAAGCGGTGTCCGGAACTAAATATGTAAAGAACATAAGTTTAAAACATATTGTAGCTATTGATGCTGAAAGGTTAGAGGAATTACAATAATTAAAAAAAGAATTAAGATAATATATAACCACAAAGTCACGCGAAGTACTGCGCAAAGTAGCACAAAGAGAGGTTCATTTATATGACTTTTGTATAACTTAGTGTTATCCTTCGTGTTTCCTTTGTGGTAAAAAAAATAAATCAAATCATAATCTTGGAATAAATACTTT
>JAIOTR010000329.1 GCA_021106665.1 Bacteroidales bacterium | reverse complement strand
TCTGGTGTGTATAAAGGATCTCAGCATTTAAGTGAACCATCTGACGGGTTGTTCAGGTTACCCGAAGGTGCGAATGACTGGGAACAAGTATTGCCCAATATCACTGATTTAGATATTCCTTATGCACCTTCAGATATTGAGATTGGAGCTGATGGAAGGATGTATGTCGGTACCATGCCTAATGTTGAAGGTGATGGTGGGGCTACCATCCTATACTCGGATGACTGCTTACCAGGAACCTGGACTATTAATGAGACATATAAAGAATTAATTGAAAATACACCTGACTGGAATTTGCCCGGTCGAGTTATTCTGGCTTCAGCTCCTTCCGATGAAAACCGGGTATTCGCTTTAATAGCGCAAGGAATTTTTTATGGAATTCCGGCATATGAATGTCATATTATTGCCCGTTCGGATGATAAAGGTGAAAACTGGGAAATGGTTAGTGTCCCTACAGCTAGCAATTGGTCCTTTATTGCCTGGCATGCATTAACAGCTGCAGTTGATCCAAATGATGCTGACCGTTTTTTCATCGGTGCACTGGATATGTGGCGCTCAACAGATGCTGGAGAATCCTGGATAAAAAGATCAAACTGGCAAGGCACTGGAGCAAATTTTGTCCATGCCGATCACCATCGCATTTTATTCAAGGATGGGTCTTCTGATGAATTCCTTGTAGCTACCGATGGTGGAGTATTTTACTCAGATGATGCATCTCAGAGTATTATCACATTCTCGCAGAAAAATTCCGGATTCAATACATTACAATTTTACAAATGCGCCATTAACCCCGAAATCAATACTACATTCTTCCTGGGGGGATTGCAGGATAACGGAACCAAATATTATGACGGTAATCCTATCAGCAATCAGAATCATGTTTCGGGCGGAGATGGCGGGGCTTGTTTTATTGATAAAAACGAACCGGATGTTTTTATTACTTCTTCGCAGAACAATGCTTTTTATTTTTTTGGGAATTATCAGTTCATCGGAGCAACATTTGAATGGCAAAGCGGAAATTTTATCAGCTCCGTTGATTATGACTATAAATTAAATACACTTTATGCCAATGCAGTTACAGTAACAAATAATTTACCTGATCAAATTCTCAGAATTTCTGGTGTTCCTTACGGACCTGTTGAGGGAGGATTTTTAAATATGGGCACAGGATCAAATGTACCTTTCACTTTTGTTAAATATTCCGAGCACTCTTCGATTGGTGATGCAAGATTGTTTTTAGGAACTCAAGCAGGTAGATTATTCAGGGTAGAAAATGCCAATACTGATCCGGTAGTATTAGAAATTGGAAGCAATAGTTTTCCTGCTGCTGCAATTTCTTGTATTGCATATGCTGGTTCTGAAGATACTCTACTGGTCACTTTTTCAAACTATGGAGTTACTTCAGTTTGGCAGAGCTATGATGCAGGACAATCGTGGGAAGAAAGGGAAGGCAATCTTCCGGATATGCCGGTTAGGTGGGCATTGTATCACCCACAATATTCCAATTCAGCCATGCTCGCCACAGAGATTGGTATCTGGACTACTTACAATCTGCAGGATGAATTTGTTTTATGGGCACCAGATAATAATGGTCTCGCAAATGTGAGGATTGATATGATCCAGCTTAGAGATGCAGACAATACTGTTTTGGCTGGTACTCATGGTAGAGGATTCTATACCACAACTTATTTATACGATCCTACAACGAAAGTTGATGAATTAACATATAAAAGCCCATCAATTTATCCTAATCCCACAAAAGGATCAATAACAATTGAACTTAAAAACGAAATAAGTGAACCTTTTGATATTTGTATTTATAATAACGATTATAAAAAAATAAGGACATTTAATTTCCAAAATACAGCATCGACAGCCCGGCTTGATATTTCTGACTTAAGTGCAGGTTTATATTATATTTCGATTAATACAAAGCGAGAAACATTAACCGGAAAGGTAATTAAATATTAAAAAAAATGAAGAGACATATTAAAAACATCGGACTGATTTTCATAGGATCACTGGTCTCAATTTCCCAGGGAGTGGCTCAACCAGAATTTATCCAGCATCAGGTTACGAATACTTTCACCAAAGGAGCTGATGTTATCTCTGTTGATTTGGATAAAGATGGGGATATGGATATTATTGGAGTAAATACACATACCGTTGCCCAGGTTGCCTGGTGGAAGAATAATGGTTTTAATGAATTCACAAAAGTGATCATTCGCGATAATCTCAGTAGTGCAAGATCGGTTCGTGCCGGGGATTTGAATGATGACCAGGAAAATGATCTTGTGGTGGCAGTTTATGGTGCTGATGATATTATTTATTTGGAAAATGATGGAAATGAATCCTTCACAGAATATGTGGTCGACAGTAATTTTGTTGGCGCTCATACCATTGATATTAAAGATGTAAACGATGATGGTAATATGGACATCCTTTGTTCAGGCTTTGATTATTATTTTCACAACGGAGAAATAGCCTGGTGGGAAAACGATGGCCTTGCTCCTATTGGTTGGACGAAACATCTTATTTCCGATCGTTTTCAGCAATCACCATTTATATATGGAGAAGATATGGACAATGATGATGATCTTGATATAGTAGCATGTGGTGAACTGAATGATGAGATACTTTGGTGGGAAAATGATGGAAATGAAAATTTTGACGAGCATATGGTAGATAGCCTCATTGATGCCATTCACACAGTTATTGCAAGGGATGTTGACCTGGATGGAGATATGGATATACTCGCCTCAGCTTGCATGAGCAGCCAGATCGCCTGGTATGAGAATGATGGTTCGCAAGATTTTATTAAACATCCGTTGGGATATTTTGCCGGTGCCTTATGGCTGGATGCAACTGACCTTGATAATGATGGTGACCGTGACTTGTTTGGTGCTCCTCAAGGTGCAACGATGTTAGCGTGGTGGGAAAACAATGGGACCCAACAATTTAATAAGCACAATATCACAAGTAACTTTACACAATCATTTTGTGTTGTTCCGACCATGATGGATAACGACAATGATACAGATCTTGTGGCAATTGGATGGCAATCAAACAAAATATCATGGTTCGAAAATAAATTGGAAGATCCAAACTTGTTTGATATTCCCGAAAGCGTGGTTTATGATTCGGAATATAACCGATACCTCATTTCAAATTGCGGGAATGGAAGTATTGTACAAATTGACAGTTTGGGACAACAGAGCTACTTCAACACAGATTTAACTGTAAGCGTTGGTATGCATATCGTTGGTGATACCCTGTTTGTTTCATCTGATGAGGGTGAATATACCGGTGTTGTTGGCTTCTTGCTTTCAACTGGTGAGATTGTTTTTTATGTTGATATTGTTGAGAAGCAACTGCTCAATGATATTACTTCCGACCTGACCGGAAACCTTTATGTAACAGATAGTGATGCAAACAGGATATATAAAGTCAATATAAATGATTTAACATACTCAACATTTGTTAGTGCCGGATTGGGCTGGCCCAATGGGATAATGTACGATATGGCAAATAACAGGTTATTGGTTTTAAGTTGCAGCTTACCAAACAGGCCATTGCTTGCGGTCAATATGGAAGATTCAACCGTTTCGACAGTTGTGAACACAGGTACAAATGCAAATGATGGGATTACTGCCGATAATTATGGGAACACCTATTTTGCATCCTGGTCAAACGGCAAAGTTTATCGTTATGACGAATCATTTACAAATCCACCCGAAGTAGTGTCAAGTGGGCATAGCGGGCCGGCAGATATCTTTTTTAATAAACTGAATAATATTCTGGCTGTACCAAATACCAATTCCAATTCTGTTGATTTTATTCCCATTACCTTCACAAATCAAAAAGAGATTAATCAAGAAGATGTAAAAATTATCAGACTCTTCCCTAATCCTTTTACCGACCAAATTCAATTTGATTTTTATCTCTCCGAAAAAACACTCACAAAAATATCAGTCTATGATATTCTGGGAAACAAGATTGCAGAACTAATAAACGAAGAACTGAGCAGAGGTGATTATTCGATATCCTGGAATGGCAAGGATGACAATGGAAGTTTAAAACCAGGTATCTATTTTATAGCTTTTAACATTGGAGATTATTTTAAAACATTTAAAATAATTAAACATTAATAAAATGAAAAACACTTGCTTTCTATTAGCTTTATTGCTAATCGCTTTAAACGTTTTCGCACAAGAAATTACATTTACTACACATATTGTTGATAATAATTTCGACGGGCCGGCAGGAATCTTTGTTGCAGACATTAACAATGATGGCAACGAAGACATAATTTCGGCAGCCCTTGATGCCGGTACAATTGCCTGGTGGGAAAATCAACCAGGTGATTCAATTACATGGCAAAAACAAATTGTTGACGATAATTTTATCGGAGCTATTTATGTGAGCGCTTATGATGTTGATAGTGATAGCCTGACCGACATTTTGGGTGCTGCTTATGATGGCAAAGAAATTGCCTGGTGGCATAACGACGGAGGAAATCCAATTCAATGGACTAAACAGATAATTGAAAGCAATTTTACTGATGCCCATGAGATAATGGCTTATGATGTTGACAAGGACAACGATATGGATATTCTTGGTGTTTCTGCCGGATTAAATACTATTGCATGGTTTGAAAATGATGGAAATTATCCGGTTCAGTGGACAAAACATATTGTTGACAGCAGTTTCGCAGGAGCAAGATCAGTAGATGCAGGTGACCTGGATGGCGATGGTGATGTTGACCTTGCAGGTGCTGCCCTGAGTGATAATGAAGTAGCGTGGTGGCGAAATGATGGCGGTTCACCCATCGAATGGACAAAGTTTACCATTAATTCAACATTCACCTATTCCCATAAAGTCCATATTGCCGATATC
>JAIOTR010000103.1 GCA_021106665.1 Bacteroidales bacterium | reverse complement strand
GTATAAAATTAAAGGATATTTGGTAACTGTTTAATATAAAATATTAAATCAAAGTGAGTCAAAGAATTAGAATAAAACTTAAATCGTACGATCATAATTTGGTGGATAAATCTGCTGAAAAGATTGTAAAGACAGTTAAAACAACAGGCGCTGTTATTAGTGGGCCAATACCGCTTCCGACTAACAAAAAAATATTTACTGTTAACAGGGCAACCTTTGTTAACAAAAAATCAAGAGAGCAGTTTCAATTGTGTTCTTACAAACGATTACTTGATATTTACAGCTCAACTACAAAAACTATTGATGCTTTGATGAAGTTGGAGCTTCCTAGTGGTGTTGAGGTAGAGATCAAGGTTTAATTTTATTGAGGTTAAAGAATAATAAAAAGATATTCGCATGTCAGGAATTATCGGAAAAAAAATAGGGATGACCAGCATTTTTGACAAGGATGGAAAAAATGTTCCGTGTACTGTTATTGAAGCCGGTCCGTGTGTTGTTACCCAGGTAAAAACCAAAAAAACGGATGGATATGATGCTATTCAGATAGCGTTTGGTGAAAAAAAGGAAAAGCATACGACAAAAGCCTTAAAAGGTCATTTTTCAAAGGCCGGTGTTTCACCTAAAACTTTTGTTGCTGAATTTACCCGTTTTGAGGAAGGCCACGAGAAGAAGTATGGGGACGTACTAAAAGCAGACATTTTTATTGAGGGAGAATATATTGATGTGGTTGGTATTTCAAAGGGTAAAGGATTTCAGGGTGTAGTTAAGCGCTATAATTTCAAGGGAGTTAACGACGCAACCCATGGTCAGCATAACAGGTTGCGGGCGCCCGGTTCAATCGGCGCTTCATCCTGGCCTTCCAGGGTATTTAAAGGAATGAGAATGGCTGGCCATATGGGCAGCCAAAGAACCAAGATGATCAACCTGAAAGTAATGAAAATTAATCCTGAAAAGAATATTGTAGTTGTTAAAGGATCCGTCCCAGGTCCTAATGGTTCATATGTAATACTTGAAAGATGGAGTTAGAAATATATAACATTAGTGGCCAAAAGACTTCAAAAAAGGCCAAACTGGACGATGAGATTTTTGGCTTTGAGCCAAACGACCATGCCATTTACCTTGATGTAAAACAACACATGGCCAATCGTCGTCAGGGTACCCATAAAACTAAAGAAAGGGGTGAAGTTAAAGGAAGTACAAGGAAGATTAAAAGACAAAAAGGAACAGGTACTGCTCGTTTTGGTGATATCAAGAATCCTATTTTTAGAGGTGGTGGCCGGACTTTCGGTCCTGAACCCAGGGATTATTATCTTAAATTAAACAAGAAATTAAAGCGAATTGCCAGGAAATCAGCTTTGTCATACAAAGCAAAAGAAAAAAGTATAATTGTTCTTGAAGACTTTACTTTCGAAACTCCCAAAACAAAAAGTTTTGTTGAAGTATTAAAGAATTTTGAACTTGAGAATAACAGAGTATTAGTGGTACTTGACGGGATCGACAAAAATGTTCAACTGTCGTCGCGAAATGTACTAAAGACCAAAATTGTCAGGGCTTCTGATATCAATACGTACGATATTCTTAATGCAAATAAGATTCTCATTGTAAAGAGTTCAATTGAAGAAATTGAGAAGATACATTCAGTAAATAAAAAATAACGATACGATGAATATCATTATTAAGCCGGTAATTACAGAAAAGATGACAATGATGGGCGAGAAACTGAATCGCTATGGTTTTATTGTCCATAAAAAGGCAAATAAACTTCAAATTAAAAAGGCGGTCGAAGAACTATATGGAGTTGACGTACAATCTGTAAATACCATGAATTATTCTGGAAAGGAAAAATCAAGGTTTACGAAATCCGGCGTTATTTCCGGCAGGTCGAATGCATACAAAAAGGCTATTATAACTGTAGCCGAAGGTGAAACAATTGATTTTTATAGCAATATATAAGTAAGATAGATGGCTTTAAAGAAATTCAAACCGACAACATCCAGTCAACGCTTTAAATTAATAAGTGCGTTTGATGAAGTTACTACCTCTAAACCTGAGAAGAGTTTACTTGCGCCAATGAAAAAGTCGGGGGGTAGGAATAATGAAGGCAAAATGACCATGAGGTATTTAGGTGGCGGTCATAAGCAAAAGTATAGGATAATTGATTTTAAGCGAGATAAAGAGGGTGTTCCGGCAAAGGTGAAAACCATAGAATATGATCCTAACAGGACAGCTCGAATTGCTTTGTTGAATTATGCTGATGGCGAGAAAAGGTATATCATAGCTCCTCATGGATTAAAAGTAGGACAGAAAGTTGTTTCCGGAAAAGGAATAACTCCTGATGTTGGAAATACACTTTATTTGAGTGAAATACCCTTCGGAACCATTATTCATAATATTGAATTACGACCTGGTCAGGGAGCAAAAATGGCAAGAAGTGCAGGTTCATATGCACAGTTGATGTCTCGTGATGGAAAATTTGCAATTCTGAAACTTCCATCTGGTGAAACCAGGATGATACTTCAAACATGTAAAGCTACCATTGGGATGGTATCGAATACTGATCATAGTTTGGAAGTATCAGGAAAAGCCGGAAGAAGCAGATGGCTTGGACGTCGTCCCAGAACCCGTGGTGTTGCCATGAACCCTGTTGACCATCCAATGGGTGGAGGAGAAGGACGTGCCTCCGGTGGGCATCCGAGGTCAAGAAAAGGACTTCCTGCTAAAGGTTATAAAACCAGGAGCGAAAAGAAGGCATCTAATAAGTATATAATTGAAAAACGGAAAAAATAATAATATAAGAATATGAGCCGATCACTCAAAAAAGGACCATATATCCACTACAAACTTGAAAAAAAGGTTTTGATAAATGTGGAGTCGAAGAAAAAGACTGTTATTAAAACATGGTCAAGAGCTTCGATGATCTCTCCTGATTTTGTAGGACTGACCATTGCAGTTCATAATGGAAATAAATTTATTCCGGTCTACATAACTGAAAACATGGTTGGGCATAAATTAGGCGAATTTGCACCAACCCGGATTTTTAGAGGACATGCCGGGAATAGGGATAAAGGCAGAAGGTAAATTTTATAATATTTAAATTGAGGTAAAATGGGAGCCAGAAAACGAAATAGCGCTGAAATGCTTAAAGAGTCAAGGAAACAAGTTGCATTTGCTAAATTGAACAAATGCCCTACATCCCCAAGAAAGATGAGACTGGCAGCAGGACTTGTCAGGGGTGTTGAGGTAGAGAAGGCTATACATATTCTGAAACATTCTCCATTGGAAGCTTCAGCAAGATTGCATAAGCTTTTATTGTCAGCCATTGCAAACTGGCAAGCTAAAAATGAAGGGGTAAGAATTGAGGATGCAAATTTATTTGTTAAGGAAGTTGCTGTTGATAGTGCAAGAATGCTAAAAAGAATACAAACAGCTCCTCAAGGACGTGCTTACAGAGTTCGAAAGCGTTCGAATCATGTTACGTTAATTATTGATAATAAAGAAGATATTTAATATATTTAAAGTACTGATTAATGGGACAAAAAACAAATCCTATAGGTTTAAGGTTAGGTATCATCAAAGGTTGGGATTCCAATTGGTTTGGTGGTAAAAATTATGAGCAGAAATTGATGGAGGATGACCAGGTTAGAAAATATTTGAATGCCAGGTTATCCAAGGCCGGTATCTCAAAAATTCTGATTGAGCGCACATTAAAGCTTGTAACAGTTACTATTTTTACTGCTCGTCCGGGAATTATTATTGGAAAAGGTGGACAGGAAGTTGATAAGTTGAAGGAAGAGTTAAAGAAATTGACGAAAAAGGAAATTCAAATTAATATTTCCGAAATAAAGCGTCCCGAACTTGATGCTGTAATTGTTGCCAATACCATTGCAAAACAAATTGAAGGAAGAATTTCATACAGAAGGGCGATAAAAACATCTATTGCATCAACCATGAGGATTGGAGCTGAAGGAATTAAGGTGCTGATATCAGGAAGACTTGGTGGAGCAGAAATGGCACGAGGTGAATTATACAAAGAGGGAAGAATACCATTACACACATTGAGGGCCGATATAGATTATGCATTGGTAGAAGCACATACCACTTATGGACGAATTGGGGTTAAAGTATGGATTTGTAAAGGAGAAATATATGGCAAACCCGATTTAACTGCGAACTTTACACAAGACAAAGAAAAGCAGCACGGTGGTGGTACAAGACCAAAGAGAAGAAGAAGATAATAATAAGGTGGAATCATTATAATAATAACTGATAATGTTACAACCAAAGAAAACAAAATACAGGAAACAGCAAAAAGGGAAAATGAAGGGTAATTCCATGAGGGGTAACCAATTAGCTTTTGGTTCTTTTGGAATTAAATCCCTTGAAGAATCCTGGATAACAGGTAGACAAATTGAAGCAGCGCGTCAGGCGGTTACAAGGCATATGAAACGTGAAGGTCAGATTTGGATTAGAATATTTCCAGATAAGCCAATTACTAAAAAACCTGCTGAGGTACGTATGGGTAAAGGAAAAGGCGCTCCGGAAATGTTTGTTGCCAGAGTGACCCCGGGTAGAATTATGTTTGAAGCTGAGGGTGTACCTTTTTCTATTGCAAAAGAAGCTTTGCGGCTTGCTGCTCAAAAGCTTCCTGTTACAACCAAGTTTGTTGTAAGAAGAGATTACGTTGAAGAAATAAATTAATAAAATGGAACAAGAAGTAATTAGAGAACTTTCAACTGTGGAGCTTATTGAGCGTCTTGAGGACGAAAGTAAACAATTGGTTAAGCTGAAGCTAAATCATGCAGTTTCTCCATTGGAAAATCCGAATAAAATAAAGGCATACAGAAGAATTGTTGCCCGTATCAAAACAGAATTAAGAAAAAGAGAGCTTGAAGAGTTAAATAAAAGCGAAAATAAATAATGGAAACCAGGAAATTAAGAAAAGAAAGAATTGGTCTCGTGGTGAGTGATAAAATGGATAAATCCATTGTGATAGTTGTTGAAAGAAAAGTGAAGCACCCAATGTACGGCAAGTTTGTAAAAAAGACTTCCAAATTTACAGCTCATGATGAAAAGAATGACTGTAATATTGGTGATACAGTGCGGGTAATGGAAACAAGACCATTAAGTAAAAATAAGTGTTGGAGGTTGGTTGAAATCATTGAAAGGGCTAAATAATCATGATACAACAAGAATCTAGGTTAGCGGTAGCAGACAATAGCGGAGCAAAGGAAGTACTTTGTATCCGGGTTCTGGGTGGAACGAAAAGAAGATATGCATCAATAGGTGATAAAATAGTTGTTACCGTTAAAAATGCATTGCCATCAGGAAATATTAAAAAAGGTACAGTCACAAAAGCTGTTGTTGTTCGAACCAGAAAGGAAAACAGGAGGTCTGATGGATCTTACATAAGATTTGACGACAATGCTGTTGTTCTTTTAAACCCGGCCGGTGAAATGATCGGAACACGTATTTTCGGTCCTGTTGCCAGGGAATTAAGAGAGAAGCAATACATGAAAATAGTTTCATTGGCACCAGAAGTGCTCTAAAAGGAGATAGGATCATGCGAAAAAAAATACACATAAAAAAAGGTGATAATGTGATGGTGATTACCGGGAACTCCAAAGGGCAGCAAGGTAAAGTACTGTTACTGGATGTATCGAAAAGCAAAGCAATTGTAGAAGGAGTGAATCTGGTTTCGAAACACACAAAACCAAATGCTGAAAATCCAAAAGGTGGCATAATTAAGAAGGAAGCTCCGATTCATATATCTAATTTAAAAGTGATAGACGGAGCAGGTAATGCAACACGTATTGGAAAAAAGTTTGATGAAAAATCAAATAAGATTGTTCGGTATTCTAAAAAAACTGGGGAGGTAATTAAGTAATGAAATATAAACCACGGTTAATAAAAAAGTATAAGGATGAAATAGTCCCTGCTTTACAAAAGCAGTTTGGTTATAAAAGTATTATGCAAGTTCCAGGGTTAACAAAGATCAGCGTAAATCAGGGACTCGGTGCTGCAATTACTGATAAAAAGATGATTGATACTGGCATCGAAGAAATGACAAATATTACCGGTCAGCTTGCCGTTGCCACAAAATCAAAAAAGGACATTTCAAATTTTAAACTCAGAAAAGGAATGCCTGTTGGTGTAAGGGTAACTCTGCGAGGTGAAAAAATGTACGAATTTCTCGATAGGTTGATTTCAGTTGCTATACCACGGGTCAGGGACTTTAGGGGAATTAATGATAAAGGATTTGATGGAAGGGGAAACTATACATTTGGTGTTCCTGAACAAATCATTTTCCCTGAAATTGAAATTGATAAGGTGAACAATATCAACGGAATGGATGTAACCCTGGTTACTTCAGCAAAGACTGATAAGGAATGCATGGCATTATTAAAAGAATTCGGATTACCATTTAAAAATCAAAATAAATAGATATACTTATGGCTAAAGAATCAATGAAAGCCCGGGAGGTAAAAAGACGCAGGATGGTTGAGCAATATGCAGCCAAAAGAGCGGAATTAAAGGAAGCAGGTGATTATGTGGCCTTGCAAAAACTTCCGAGAAACTCATCCAAAGTTCGTTTACATAACAGGTGTAATTTATCTGGAAGGCCAAAAGGCTATATGCGACAGTTTGGATTGTCCCGGATTAATTTCAGGGAAATGGCATTAAATGGATTGATACCTGGAGTTAAAAAAGCTAGTTGGTAAATTAAATTAAAGAAACAGAAATGAATACAGATCCAATTGCAGATTATCTTACAAGGATTCGGAACGCTGTTATGGCGAATCATAGGGTTGTAGAAATTCCTGCATCAAATATTAAGAAAGAAATGACAAAAATCCTTTTTGAGAAGGGTTATATTTTGAACTATAAATTTGATGAAGAATCAAAACTCGGTAATATTAAAATTGCCTTAAAGTACCATCCGGTAACAAAACTATCTGCAATAAACAAACTGGAAAGGATAAGTAAGCCCGGATTAAGAAAATATGTAAACGCCGATGGTTTGCCACGTGTTTTAAATGGACTTGGAATAGCTGTTATGTCTACATCTCAAGGCCTTATGACAGAAAAGGAAGCCAAAAAACTGAATATTGGCGGCGAAGTATTATGTTATGTTAGTTAATATTATTTAGTATAGAGTAATATGTCACGAATAGGAAAATTACCCATAAGTATTCCCGACGGAGTCAATATTGAAATATCAGATGACAATGTTGTAACCGTCAAAGGGAAACTTGGTGAACTTCAACAAAAGGTTGATCCTGCAATCTCTTTAAAAGTAGAAGATGGTAATCTTACTTTAGAAAGAGCAACGGAAGAAAAAGATCATAAATCGAAGCACGGACTATATAGAGCGCTTGTTTCAAATATGATTCAAGGTGTTACAGAAGGATTTACCATTGTGCAGGAACTGGTTGGTGTTGGTTACAAAGTAGGAGCAAAAGGGCAGGTTCTTGAAATGTCCCTGGGCTATTCACACAATGTGGTTATGGAGTTACCGCCTGAAGTTAAGGTGGAGACAAAAACGGAAAGGGGAAAAAATCCGACCATTACAATGACTTGTATTGATAAGCAACTAATAGGACAGGTAGCGGCAAAAATCAGATCGCTTCGCAAGCCTGAACCCTATAAAGGTAAAGGTATATTATTTAAAGGAGAAGTTATCAGGAAAAAAGCTGGTAAAGCTGCTGCTGAGAAATAATAAATATTTAAAATTTAGTTAGAATGGCAATAAAAAACAAGAAACAATATAGAAGAACACGGATCAGGATGAGAGTCCGCAAGGTTGTAAGCGGTACATCTGAAAGGCCCAGAATGAGTGTTTTCAGAAGTAACAAACGAATTTATGTTCAGCTTGTTGACGATTTAGCCGGGCATACTTTAATCTCTGCTTCTTCTTCCGATGAAAAAGTTTCTAAAATTGAACAAGCTAAAAAAGTAGGTACTTTAATAGCAGAAAAGGCCAAGGAAGCAGGAATTGAAAATGTTGTTTTCGATAGAAATGGTTATTTGTATCATGGTAGAATAAAAGCCTTGGCAGAGGCAGCCAGAGAAGGTGGACTTAAATTATAGATTATGTCAAATGTTAATATAAAAAGAGTTAAATCTAGCGAAATTGAATTCAAAGACAGGCTCGTTAGTATTCAGAGGGTAACAAAAGTAACAAAGGGTGGACGTACCTTTAGTTTTTCAGCCATTGTTGTTGTTGGTAACGAGCAAGGTGTTGTGGGTTATGGATTGGGAAAAGCAAAAGAAGTGACTTCTGCTATTGCTAAAGGTATTGACGATGCAAAGAAAAACCTGATAAAGGTTCCTATTCTGAATGGTACCTTACCACATGAACAAGATGGGAAATTTAGTGGAGCCAAGGTGTTTCTTAAGCCTGCTGCTCCAGGTACAGGGGTAATTGCAGGTGGCGCTATGCGTGCTGTTTTAGAGAGTGTTGGAGTTAAGGACGTTTTGGCAAAATCAAAAGGTTCTTCTAATCCACACAGTGTGGTTAAAGCTACCATCAATGCTTTGATCCATATGAGAGATCCACATACAATTGCGCAATTGAGAGGGGTTGAGTTAAGTTCAGTTTTTAATGGTTAATCGTCAGATTTATTTTTAGATTTTAATTGTTATGAAAAAGTTTAAAATCAAACAGGTAAGAAGCGCTATCGGAAGGCATAAAAGTCAAAAATTGACTCTGGAAGCACTTGGCATTAAGAAAATGCAGCAGGAAAGAGAAGTGGAAGGTTCACCCCAGATATTGGGAATGATTGACAAGGTGAAGCATTTATTAACAATAGAAGAAGTAAAATAATATAATTCAAAGATAAAATGGATTTAAGTAATCTTAAACCTGCAAAAGGTTCGACAAAAAGCAGGAAAAGAATAGGAAGAGGGCAGGGTTCCGGATATGGTGGTACATCTACCAAAGGTCATAAAGGAGCAAAGTCAAGGGCTGGATACAGTAGTAAACCTGGATTTGAGGGTGGACAAATGCCATTGTACCGCAGAATCCCAAAATTTGGATTTAAAAATATCAACCGGGTAGAATACAGAGGTATCAACATTGATGTATTGCAAAAACTGGCTGAAGAGTTCAAGTTATCGGAAATAAATGTGGAAACATTGATTGATAATGGCCTTGCAAATAAAAAAGATTTGGTTAAGATATTAGGAAGAGGCGAATTGAAAGCGAAGCTTGAAGTGAAAGCACATGCATTTTCTAAATCTGCAATTGAAGCAATTGAAGCAAAAGGCGGCGTTGCAACAAAAATCTAAATTTAGATGAAAAAATTAATAGAAACAATTCGAAATATTTCCAAAATTGAGGATCTCAGAAACAGGATTCTATATACTATTGGAATTATCCTTATTTATAGATTAGGTGCTTTTGTAGTGTTACCAGGTGTTGACCCTCATCAATTGGAAAACTTACAGAATCAAGGAAGTTCGGGTTTACTTGGTTTGCTGAATATGTTTTCAGGCGGTGCCTTTTCAAATGCGAGTGTATTTGCGCTGGGGATCATGCCTTACATTTCGGCATCCATTGTTGTTCAGCTTCTCGGTATGGCAATTCCTTTTTTCCAAAAATTGCAGAAAGAAGGTGAAAGCGGTAGAAGGAAGATAAATCAGATCACGCGATATTTAACAGTAATCATTCTTATATTCCAATCTCCTGCTTATATTGCAAACCTGGTACGACAGCTTCCACCTGAAGGTATTTATCCTTTTGATCCGGG
>JAIOTR010000384.1 GCA_021106665.1 Bacteroidales bacterium | reverse complement strand
GCTGCTGAACTTCCCTCATTGTTAACTGACTACCCCTTGTTTTTTCTGTTATTATATCATAACTGATAGTTTTATAATTCAGGTAGGTCTCAGCCAGGACATCCATATTATGACGCATGTCAGGCATGAGCAAGTAGTGGGCAAGCATGGTGTCAAAGAGTTTCCCTTTTACTTCCACATCATACCATTTTAACATGGAAATATCATATTTAAGGTTTTGCCCGATTTTTTGGATATTGTTGTTTTCAAATACACTTTTGAATTCTTGAACAACCTGTAAGCATTCATCATAATTTTCGGGGAGTGTTACAAACCAGGCTTCTCCAGGTTTGATCGAAAATGACATCCCTATAAGTTCCGCTTGATGCGCATCTTTACTGGTTGTTTCCGTATCGAAGCAAAAAGTGTCAGACTTCTCCAATAATTGAATTAGCTTTTTTCTTTTCTCTAATGTATCGACAAGGATATAATTATGAGGCGTGTTTTCAGCAGTTTTGAATTGTGAACCTAATTCAGCATTTTCCTCAGAACCAAATAAATTTCCCTGGATAGTTTCATTCGTAACTGATTTTTCCGAATTTTTTAGTGAAGCCTCTGTAAAAAATCTTTTTGCAAAATTCCTGAATTCCAGTTCTTCAAATAAATTTTTCAATACGGCTGTATCAGGTTCGGAAATTTGTAATTGCTCTTCTTCAAATCCAATAGGAACATCCAGAATTATTGTTGCAAGCATCTTTGATTGCTCGCCCTGTTTTTTGAAATTCTCCACATTCTCCTTCATTTTTCCTTTTAACTTGTCCGTGTTTTGAAAAATGTTTTCCATGCTGCCAAATTCAGCAATCAGCTCCTTTGCCCGTTTTTCTCCAATTCCCGGAATTCCCGGAATATTATCTGATGCATCTCCCCATAATCCGAGTATGTCTATGACCTGTTCCGGACGCTCTATCCCAAACTTCTCACACACTTCCTTTACACCCATTACCTCTGCTTTATTTCCCATTCTTGCAGGTTTGTAGATAAAGGTTTTATCAGATACCAGTTGCCCAAAATCCTTATCGGGTGTCATCATATATGTTTCAAAATCCACTTTCTCAGCTTGTTTTGCCAATGTGCCAATAACATCATCTGCCTCATAGCCATCCACATAAAGAATTGGAATATTAAATCCTTCCAGTAGTTTTTTAACAAAAGGAATTGAGGCGGCAAGGTCTTCCGGTATTTTTTCACGGTTGGCTTTATATTCAACAAAGTCCTCATGACGTACAGTAGGCGCCATAGTGTCGAATGCTACACCGATATGGGTGGGCTTTTCATTTTTTAATATATCGAATAAGGTATTAGCAAATCCAAAAATCGCAGAAGTGTTTAATCCTTTGGAATTTATACGTGGATTTTTGATAAATGCATAATATGCCCTGTAAATCAGGGCCATGGCATCCAGTAAAAAGAGTTTTTTTGTTTCCGGCATATTATATATTTAATGATAGCAAAAATAGATAAAAGATGAATTAGCAAGCGAAAGTCTCAACACCACATTTGCTCCTCCAGTTGCTCCTTCAGTTGCTCCCTAAGTTACTCCCTAAGTTACTCCCTAAGTTACTCCCTAAGTTACTCCCTAAGTTACTCCTCTAGTTGCTCCCCCAGTTGCTCCTCCAGTTACTCCTTAAGTTACTTCTCCAATTATCCCTTCAGTTACTCCCTAAGTTACTCCTTCAGATATTCCCTAAGATATATTTCTAAATACACAATTTCTTAATCTAAGAATATGATATTCTTTATCTTGTCAGTAATAAAATATCCACCTGTTTTTGGTGATTTCCCTAAAAATTCAATAAAACCCATTTTACGCAAATTGGCTAAATAATTTTCCATCGAAGAAATCGGAATGCCAGTTAGTTTACTATAACCAGGTAAACGCTTCCCTGCATTATTTGCAATTGCTTCCAATAAAATAGCTAATTTAGCCTTTACATCCTTCCTGGAATTCTGAAATGTAGTTTCAATTAACACTTCAACTGATTTTTTGTCAATTTCCGTAGAAATCTCTTTAAATGAAACAGGGATTTTTATTTTAAAAATATCACCTTCAATAAATTCAGGTTTATTACCTGGAGAGTACAATGGTAAATATTTATTTGTATTAATGAGTCCTGATCCCAATTCCTCTACCCTTCCTATTTCCCTGAAAAATGCAGCAATAACAGAATTTTTTGGAAAAGGTGATAATTTACTCAATTCAAGTTGACCACTTCCATGGGGCCGGTTCCAGTTTTCGCAATATACACCATCATTTTGTATAATAAACTTAGCTGGATATTCATTTATAAATTCCCTATGAACCAGCATATTTGCTACAACTTCCCTGAAAATCCGATCGCGAATATTTATTCTATTCTCCTTTTCAAGGTGAAATTTATCAGGTAAGTGTTTTGCCACAAAAGCCATTAACCGATCATACGATTCAATAAGGTTAGTTTGAATGATTTCCCGGTCATCATATCTGTCAGTATCAACTTTTCTAAGAATGGCATCCGTTTTATAATGGGGTAAAATATTGTGTATCACTTCATCATTGCCTAGCAATAGTACTGCTGCCATTGTATATCCTTCTTGTCCGGTTGTATAATCTTTCTTGAACAAACTTGCAGATCGCAATAAATCTTTATTGTTTAATTCCATCCACCTATGACCCGGACGATGGTTTTCTGCTAATTGTCTTGACCGATTTATCAAGTCGTTACGAAAATCAGAAAGTTGCAAGGCAGGATAAATTCTGTTTTCACTAAAATTTCCTTGTTTACGCAAATGCATATTCCTGACTAGATCAGGATTATCAGTGATGTCAAAATCGCCATCTTCATTGCGGTCAAAAATCCTGTTGAGGTAACTATGTACTTGTGAACTTTCGGGAATGTAGATATAGAGTATAATTTTACCCTCAATAACAAAGTCCTTTATGGATAAATAAAATTTCGGATTAAGTTGTTGCGGATCATTCACACTGCTTACAAAAGTATCTTTCATGGATTGCACACTGCCAGGAATAACACCTTTCATCTCACCATTATTGGCGATACCCAAAATAATTTCCCCACCCTGCCGGTTAAGCATAGAGCAAACCGATTCCAGTAAATTATCTGGCAATTGAAATTGTGCGGTTTTAAATTCTATATTAATTCCTTCACCTTGTGCAATGAGTTCTTTAACTCTTGATTCGTTCATGCTAATTTATCAGGTTTATCCAAAATTAGAATAAATACTTTTATTTAAACTTTTTATTGAGTTAACTAAATGTCTTATTATTTTCTATCCACTCAACACCCATATCTTCCCCCTCCTCAATAGCAACCTCCACAGCCCGTTTAGCAACTTCAAG
>JAIOTR010000304.1 GCA_021106665.1 Bacteroidales bacterium | reverse complement strand
TGCAATCTCATCCCGCACTCTCTGCTCATCATCAACTACTAATATTCTAACTTTTTCCATATTTAAATTTAAAATTCAATGCCTGAACTATTCAGGCATCTTCCCCAGGCAATGAAACGATGATTTTAGTATATTTGTTGATCTTGCTATCAACTTTAATTTCCCCCTTCATTTCTTTTACAATTCCATAGGTAATTGAAAGTCCCAGTCCGGTTCCGAATTCAACATCTTTGGTTGTAAAAAACGGATCAAAAATATTGTTGATATTCTTTTGTGGAATCCCTGTACCATTATCCTCTATTTCAAATACTACATGACTGTTTTTGATATAGCTATTGATAGTTATGGTCTTGGTATAATTTTCACTCTCAATTATTTTCGACTGCTCTTCAACAGCAAATTTCGCATTTGAAAGCAAATTTAAAACTACCTGCTCAATCCTGTATTTATTACCAAGAGTATTGCACTTTTCATTGGCAAGGTTCAATTCAATATTTATGAGGTGATGCTGATATTGCCTCTGTACCAAAGAAAGAGCATCATGGATTACTTCATTTATATCAATAACTGCGGATACAAGCGCTTCCTGATCACGTGAAAAAACCCTGACATGATTGATGATCTGCCTGATCCGGTCAATATCTTTAAACAATGAATTTATCTTATTTCTAAGGTATTCTTTTGAAACACCATCCTCCATAGAGAGCCTGAACAGGATATTATCCAAACCCATGGAAATACCACCCAGCGGCTGGTTAATTTCATGAGCAATCCCGGCAGACAGCTCTCCCATCGATTCCAGCTTTGATTTTTGAATTAGTAATTGTTGTTGTTTTTGGCGTTTCTTCAATTCTTCTTTAACCCTATTCTCCAGGTTTAAGTTAAGCTCCTTAAGTTCATTTTCTGCCTGTATCTTTTCCTTTATCTCTTTTTGAAGATCCCTTGTCCGCTCTTCAATTCTTTTCTCAAGTTCCTCATTCAGCTTTTTAAGATTCTCCTCTGCCTTTTTTCTTTTTAATTCCTGTTCCTTAACTTTTCTTTCCAATAAAATCCCATGGGCTAATTCTTCTACAAGGGAGGTTAGTTTTTTTGTTTCAACAGGTTTAAGAAGGAAGCTGTTAACGCCAATCTTAATGGCATCCATAAAATATTCTGCTTCACCATAGGCAGAAAGTATTACCAGCCTAATATCATTATCGTTCTTCCTGATATGGCCGACCATTTCAAGGCCGTCCATAACCGGCATCATAATATCTGTAATAATAAGATCCGGGTGGTGCTTTTTGTAAAGTTCCAGGCCTTCTTTCCCATTTTCGGCAATGTAGAGTTTGTTAACGAACTTATCCAATATCCTTTCGTAAATAGCCCTTAAAAGCTCTTCATCCTCAACAAACAATACCGATATGTCAAGTTTTTCTACTTTTTCCAATGCTCTTTATAATAATTGTTACTAATTTGTCATTATAGATACAGACAAATGTAGTAAACAGAAAGTTTATTTTCAAGTAATTTTGTCGCCTAAATTTTTTTTAATCAGCAAGTTCGCTATTAAGAATAAGAATTTAGTATACTTGCAGTCAATTAATAAAATACAATTTAATGCATTTAAAATTATTAAACCTGTTTTTTGTCCTTTTAGTTACGTTAAATTTAACATCACAGGAAAGATATCCGCAAAATTATTTTATTTCCCCAGTTGATATAGAAATTAAACTATCAGGAACTTTTGGTGAACTGAGGTCTGACCATTTTCATTCAGGAATGGATATCCGGACAAATGAAGTGGAAGGTTTTAACATATATGCCATTGCTGATGGATATGTATCACGGATAAAAGTTTCTTCAGGCGGATATGGCAATGCACTTTATATTACTCATAATAACGGGTTTGTTTCTGTTTACGGGCATCTGCAACAATACAATCAAAAAATCAGTGAATTTGTAAAAAACGAACAATACAGGAGGGAATCATTTGAAGTGGATCTTTTTCCTCCAAAAGACTTACTCAAAGTTACCAAAGGCGAAATAGTGGCTTTATCTGGAAACACCGGACGATCAGGTGGCCCTCACCTTCATTTTGAAATTCGTAATGAAGCAACACAAAAGCCGATCAATCCATTACATTTCGGATATAAAGTAAAAGATATAACACCTCCTGTTATCAATCTATTAAAAGTTTATCCGGCAAATCATAATACATTGGTTGAAAACAAAAACATATCGGCTGAATTCTTCACCCAAAATGATGGTAAAGAATATTCCCTTGTAAAGAAAGACACCATCCGTATCAGTGGCAAGGCATATTTTGGAATCAACACTTATGATCCGTTCAATGCAGGTAATAATAAAAACGGCGTTTATTCCATTAAACTCTTACTTGATGAAAAACTCATTTATGAACACGATGCTGAAACTTTTTCCTTCGATGAAACACGCTACATCAATAGCTTGATCGATTACAAAGAATATAAATTAAAAAAACGGAGGGTTCAAAAATCTTATATCCAGCCAAACAACCAATTGAGCATTTATGGAAAGGTTGAAAACAAAGGTGTAATAAAAATTAAAGAAGGCATTGTTCATGAATTGACTTATATGGTGTCAGACATTGCCGGGAATATTTCCCAATTATCCTTTTTTATAAAAGGCAAGCAACAAAATATTAAACCGCTTCTAAATTCTGAAAAGCAAGATGAATTATTTTCATACAAAACGAATAATTCGTTTAAAACTGAGGACATAATATTTGAGGTACCTGGCAAAGCCCTTTATGATGATTTGTATTTTGAATACAAAGTATCTCCATCATCCAAAAATTCCTTCTCTCCTATCCATCATTTACACTATGATTATGTTCCATTGCATGCGAGGTGTAATTTAAAAATTCGACCAGATTCATTGCCCCAAAAGTTGCAGGACAAAGCCCTGATCGCAAGGATTGGTGAAAAAAATAAATTTAAATCTGCCGGTGGTGAGTGGGTTGATGGTTTTATAGAAACCCGAATCCGGGAATTTGGTAAATACTGTATTTTGGTTGATACAATTCCCCCAGAAATAAAAGAAGTAGATATTTACAATAATAAAGACAT
>JAIOTR010000195.1 GCA_021106665.1 Bacteroidales bacterium | reverse complement strand
ATCCTGCTGCCAGAAGAATTATACCTATATAATTACTTCCATTAATGAGATAAACGATTCCGGTAATACCAAAAATTAAGGTATTTACTATTATCGATACTTTAGTGAAGGTGGTCAATTGATTGCCTGTATTCTTTTCCATAAGATTTCTATTTACTGATTCCTGATAAGTTGTAAAATTAAATCAAAAGTAATATTCTTTTGGCTTTGTTTTAAATCTTTTGATTTTAATAATGTCATATTGACACTTATTTATATGAAAAATTTTCATTTTTTGTTTTGTTTTTGAGATGGCATGTTAATTGATCAGAGGAGAAAAAATTTACATTATGACTTCAAAAGAAATTCGATCCTACAGCGAATTGGTTGCTAATATCAAAGACAAGGACAGGGCTTTTTTACTGCTATATAAAAAAGGATCGGAGCAAAGTGAGTGCTCTTTACAAAACCTTAATGAAATTGAAAACAAGGATGCGGCAGTTGATATATTAATGGCAGATGTTACAAATGTCAGGGATATACATGAGAAATATTCCATTACATCTGTACCGGCAATGCTGGAATTTGCAAAAGGTGGGTTTGTGAATGTACTGAAAGGTTGTCATGAGCCCGGATTTTATAAATCATTTTTCGAAAATGCCATTTATTCAGCTAAGGTGGCGGATACAGATAAACCTCAGAAACGTGTAACAGTTTATACTACGCCCTCGTGTTCGTGGTGTACAACAATAAAAACCCATTTGAAGAAGAATGGTATCAGATACACCGAGGTTGATGTTTCCCATGATCAAAATGCCGCCCAGGAAATGCAAAGGAAAAGTGGACAAATGGGCGTACCTCAAACCGATATTAATGGACAAATGATTGTCGGGTTTGATAAAACCAGGATCAATAATCTGTTAGGAATACAATAAGGATAGAATTGATTGTAGGAAAATAATTAAATTAAATATAAATCGAAAATTAAAAGAGATGAAAGAATTACAACCATTGAATGAAAATGTACTTCTTGAAATAACTGAGGAGTTTACAGAAACAAAAACAGCAAGCGGAATAATTATTCCTGACTCTGCAAAAGAAAAACCGCAAATGGCCAGGATAGTGGCGCTGGGAAATATTGAGAACCCGGGTGTATCGGCCGGTGATGTTGTTATTTACAAAAAATACTCAGGTACAGAAATGAAGTTTGAAGGTAAGGATTACCTTTTTGTTCCTTATGCTGATTTGCTGGCAAAGATTGTTGAAACTGAGGCTATTTAAAGAAGAAGTAATTTTTAAATATTGAAAAACCTGGGTCAAAAGATCCGGGTTTTTTATTTTACATATGGTAAGATTAATTTTAAATTAAATTTTTACTAACAGGCAAACCAGTTGGTAAGATTTACATTGTGATCAAGGTCTTTTTCAACATCATTGAGCCAACCGAAAATTTCCTTGATATTAACCGGTTTTGGAAAAAGTTGGCATGCAAGCCTTTTGGCTTTTTGTTCAACACTGTATGTTATCTCGGCTGATACAAGAGCTACTGTTTTACATTTACAACCTTTAATTCGTTGATTTTGGATGTATTCCAATCCTGATACAAGTGGCATATTGAGATCGGACATTAAAATATCAGTACACCTTTCATCCTCGGTACATCTGCATTCGGGAGACCTTTGTAAGGGACATATGGAGGGATTATCGTAAGTATATACTTCATATCCCCTTAATTTTAATACTGATGATAAAGGTTCCTGGCTTAACCTGTCGTCTTCAAGTACTATGGCTCGTAATTTTCTTTTCATGTTTTGAATTATTACGAAATATTTGCACAAGATAAGAAAAAACTTTGGAAAAATGAAGAATTTCAGTAAAAGAATTCAACATGAACCTATTTGTCCTCTTCTAAAAATTCCTCTTTCGTAATAATTTTAAAAGGTGCTATTTCTTCTTTTGCAAGTTGAGCCTCCAAATTCGACAAATCTTTTTCAATTATTTTGTCAATAGAAGCCCTCTTTTCACTCACCTGTTTTGAAAGATTGGCTAACCTGTCAACCTGTGATTGGGTAGGTTTGCCCTGGTAGCTTAAAACAGCGCTATAAATATCTCCAATCTTTTCCCTTAATTTTTGTTCCCCCGTAATAGCGCTGGTTACAATTGTAGCTGCAAGCTCCTTATGCAATTCATCCATAGCTTCTGAAAGAGATGAAAGCTTTTTACCGGTTGTTTTATTATTGGCTTTTTTTGCTTTTTCTTTTGCCTGTTCACCAATATCCGTGACCTGCTTATCAAGGAATGCCAGGTCTTCAAGCAAATTGTATGCTTCCATTAGAGTTGTCAATCGCTCATCCCTGTCTGCTACAGTGTGAGGAATTGTTTCATCGTATACAACATTTATCTTTCCTTCATAGGTTTTATCCCCTTTGACTATTTTAGCCGTATATTCTCCGGGAGGATAGGTTGGTCCATACATCGCTCTGAAAGCTAGCAATGGCGAACTTGGAACTTTAGGTGCTTTCATTCGCATATACCACGGAACACGATTTATTCCTTTACGTTTGCCGGCCGGCAGCTCTTTGATCTTTTCGCCCTTGTCATTGTAAATCTCTATGAACATATCACCGAAAATGTGACGTTTTTTGAGATAATATGAGATAATAGATGATCCGCGAGGATTGGAACCGACAAATTCATCATCACCGGTTAACCCCATTTCCCATCCAAGATACCCCAATTCATAAGGCCTGGATTCCAGAAAAGCAACATCTTGCTGCAGCACTTCTTCACTTAGCTGACGTAAAGGTGTTATATCATCGATTATGAGAATTCCCCTGCCGTGGGTTCCTATCACCAGGTCGTTTTCCCTTTCCTGAATCACAAGGTCACGAACAGAAACATTGGGAAGTTTTCCTTTGAATTGTGACCAAACAAGACCTCCATCAATGGATACAAACAATCCCGATTCTGTACCAAGGAATAAAAGATTTGGATTTTCCGTGTCCTCTATCATTTTGTAACACCATCCTTTAATATTATTATCGACTAGTGAAATCCATGATTCACCAAAATCAGTAGTTTTATATAGATAGGGTGTTTTATCACCCATCCTGTGTCCATCGAAAGTAACATAAGCAGTGGCTGCATCTTCGAGACCGGCTGAGATATTTGAAATCCATGTGCTGGCTGGCAGGTCGGGAACATTTAAAACTACATTGTCCCAATTTTTCCCTCCATTTTTTGATATCTGAAGATTTCCATCATCGGTCCCGACCCAGATTATTTCAGGATTTGCTGGTGATTCGCTGATGGTATAAATTGTACAGTGATTTTCGGCTGTTGAATTATCAATGGTTATGCCCCCGGTTTCTTCTTGTTTTTGTT
>JAIOTR010000179.1 GCA_021106665.1 Bacteroidales bacterium | reverse complement strand
GCATTGATTGAGATTGAAAAGATCAATAATCCTACAAGTAATAATTTCTTAGTCATTATTTTGTTTTTTAATTCCTGAACTTCAAAAGTAATTATTTGAATGAAATCAATGGTAATGAAAAATGCAATAATTTCAGGACTTTAGTCCAAAAAGGAAAAGTTTATGAATTAGGTTAGAAAAGAAAATATCACATTTGTTGAATTTATTTTTGAACAGGTATGGATTCTTTCATGAATTTATGGAAATTTGTACAGAATTTATATAACATAAAAATTACATCAATGAACAAACTTATTTACCTACTTCTCGGATTTCAGATTATTTTTTTGAATTTTATTCCTCTTCAGGCGCAGGAAGAAGATACAACCAAACTTACACTTGACAGAATTTTTGCTTCCGGTGAATTTCGCCAGGAACGATTCGGACCATACAAATGGCTGGGAGACGGAGATTTTTATACAACCCTCGAAAGTTCTGATTCCATTGAAAAAGCTAGGGATATCATAAAGTATAATACTAAAAGCGGCGATAGAACAGTATTGATAGAAGCATGGAAATTGATCCCGGAAGGTAAAGAAAAACCATTGAGAATTTCTGGCTACAATTGGTCGGATGATCTTTCCAAATTAATGATCTTTACAAATACAGCCCGAGTATGGAGAAGTCATACCCGAGGTGATTATTGGGTATATGACTTGAATGCCGAAAAGTTATATCAATTGGGTTTGGAGCTACCAGAATCATCATTGATGTTTGCCAAATTTACAGCTGATGGAAAAAAAGCAGCTTTTGTGAGCAAACACAATATTTATATACAGGACCTGGAAAGCATGGAAGTTACTCAACTAACTTTTGATGGAACTGATGAAATCATCAACGGTACTTTTGACTGGGTATATGAAGAAGAGTTTTCTTGCCGTGATGGATTTCGCTGGAATAAGAATGGAGACCACATCGCCTTCTGGCAATTAGATGCCTCAGACATAAAGAATTTTCTGATAATCAATAATACCGATTCCATATACAGTTATACCATTCCGGTTCAATATCCAAAAGTTGGTGAACCACCTTCAGCGACCAAGGTTGGGTTTGTGAACATCAAAACCAAAAAAATTTCCTGGATTGAATTGCCCGGTGATCCCATACAACACTATATCCCCCGTATGCAATGGGTAGGAAAATCGGATAGACTATTGATCCAGCAAATGAACAGAAAACAAAATGAAAACAGACTGTGGTTTTATGACATAACTACAGGTGAACTGAATAATTTTTATACCGAACGGGAAGCAACCTGGGTGGATATTGATCATCCTGATGTGGCTCAAGGTCATTGGGGTATGACTGATATTACTTTTCTTAGCAATGAAAGGGATTTTATTTGGATGACTGAAAATGATGGCTGGAGGCATCTTTACAAAAAATCCTTTATGAGTGATAACGAAATATGCCTGACAAAAGGTGATTATGATGTGGCCAGCTTTTATGGTATTGATGAGAAGAAAGGTTATGTTTATTTCAACGCATCTCCTGATAATTCAACCCAGCGGTATTTGTATCGTGTTAATTTGGATGGTACCGGAAAAATGACCCGACTAACACCTGATTTTAAATCGGGCGTAAATCGCTACGATATTGCACCGGGTAAAAAATATGCTGTAGCAAGCCATTCAAATCATCAAAATCCACGGACAGTTGACCTTATCTCACTTCCAAAGTATAAAGTTGTAAAATCATTGGTTGAAAATAAAGCCTACAAAGAAAAAATGGCTACCCTTGAATTAGGTCAAACCGAATTTTTCACTGTGAAAACAGAAGATGGAATTGAAATGGATGGTTATATGATAAAACCTCCCGATTTTGATGTAACCCAAAAATATCCTGTTTTATTTGATCTGTATGGTGAACCCTGGGGACAGACAGCGATTGATACATGGGGCAGTTTATGGCATCATATGCTAGCACAAAATGGATATATTATTATGACCATGGATAATCGCGGGACTCCCTGTTTAAAAGGGGCTGAATGGAGAAAGTCCATTTATAAGAAAATAGGTGTAATCAATTCCCATGATCAGGCAATGGCTACTAAAGAAATAATCAAATGGGATTTTGTGGATGCCGACAGGATTGCTGTCTGGGGATGGAGTGGGGGAGGTTCAATGACCCTGAACCTGATGTTCCGTTATCCGGAAATTTATAGTACAGGAATGGCTGTTGCAGCTGTTTCTGACCTTCATTATTATGACAATATATACCAGGAACGTTATACAGGTTTGCCCCAGGAAAATGACTCAGTTTATATCAAAGGATCGCCTATCACTTATGCGAAAAATCTCGAAGGAAATTTATTGTTGATCCATGGAACTGCGGATGATAATGTACATTACCAAAATGCAGAAGCACTGACATTAGAATTGATCAAACACAACAAACAATTCCAGGTGATGCCCTATCCAAATTGTGGGCATAGTATTTATGAAATTCCTGGGGCAAGAATGCACTTGTTTACACTGCTTACCAATTATTTAATGGAGCATGTTGAGGCGGGTGGGAAATAGAATTTGATATAACTAAACCTGCAAAACCTTTCAAGTCGATGCAAGCTAGGGCGACAGGGACTTGAAAGGTTGAAAAGGAGTTATTCCTACCAATAGATTTGGGTGTATTTTTCAACCTTTCAGGTATGCCAGCCCCCTGTCCAGTGTTCAACCTGAAAGGTTTTGGTGGCTGCTAACCTTTTATGTCGAAGGAAGCCAGAGCAGATGGGACTTAAAAGTTTGAAAGGCGGGTTCATTTTTCAACCTTTCAGGTTTTCTACCCAATGACCTTGATCCAACCTAAAAAGTTTACAGATAATATTAAAAAGCGATAAATTATTAATAGGAATTATATGATATATATCATATAATGTAAATTAATATTATTCGGACAATAGGACATAAATACAACTAAAGTCCTTTACCAGTAAGGATTAAGAAAATAAATCAAGTGTTTGTGAAAAATACATATTATGATACAGCGCATATAAAAGTGTGATTTAAATCATTTTATTTATATTTTTACCGTGAAAATCGACCATGTTAAATTCTGAATTAAAATCATATGAAGACGCTATTAACTCTACTTGGGCTGTTCATTTTTACTTTAGGAAATGCCAACGAAGGACAGGATCTATTTAAAGTAACCTGTGTAGCCTGCCATACTATAGGTAAGGGAAAACTTGTTGGCCCGGATTTAATTAATGTTACTGAAAAGCGAAGCCAGGAATGGCTGGTGGCTTTTATTAAGTCATCAACAACTATGATTAAAAGCGGGGATGCTGATGCAAAAGCAATCTCTGAAGAATACAAAGGCATTCTAATGCCTGACAACAATTATAGTGATGTCCAGATCTTGTCAATTCTGGATTACATCGAACAAGGTGGTTCAGGAGATAGTGAGCATGCTACTGTTGCAATTGATATTCTTAGTGAAACCAAATCCAAAAATATTGATTCAGGAGCTTTACTTTTTTCTGGTGAAAAACATCTGACAAATGGTGGCGCTGCATGTAGTTCATGCCATAGTGTAAAAGACGAACGGATCTTCAGTGGCGGAACACTGGCCAAGGATCTCACCGAAAGTTGGGATAACATGGGAAGTTCAGGTGTAGCAGCCATTATCAGAAGTTCACCCTTTCCGGTTATGAATATGGCTTATAGTAAACATGGTCTAAATGAGGAGGAAATCATTGACCTTACCGCCTATCTTAAATCAGTGAGTGAAGAAAGGTATTATCAGCGCTCATCTGAT
>JAIOTR010000545.1 GCA_021106665.1 Bacteroidales bacterium | reverse complement strand
TATCGGGGAGTAAATAAAATTAGTAAATACTCGAATAATTTCAAACACTGTCATAGAACATCTGATGATAATCAAAGTTTAAATGATAATATTATATGGTCATTTTCCGAAGATAATAATGGAAATCTGTGGCTGGCAACTTCCCAGGGAATAAATATTAAAAACTCAACTACTGGCTTGTTTACATATCTGACTAACGACCCATCCGATGTTAATTCTATTGCAAGAAATGATGTCAGAACAATTTTATATACACCTGCCCATAATTGTTTTTGGTTTGGATTTTATGGTAACGGAATGGATAATTATGATTTAAAAACCCATACTATTACACATTATGTACATAATCCAAACAAAAATAGTTTACATGGTGATTATGTAAATGATATTATCCAGGATAGGCGAGGATTGTTATGGATAGCGACCGGAAGAGGGTTGAATCGTTTTGATCCTGAGTCCGGTCATTTCAAGGCATTTCTTCACAATTATGATGATCCTGCAACAATCAGTAATGATATTGCTATTTGCCTGATGGAAGATAGTAAAGGAAATATATGGGTGGGAACGAATGATGGACTGAACAAATACATTGTTTCGGAGGATAAATTTATCAGGTATAAACATGATGAAGCTGATATAAACAGTCTGAGCAACAATACTATATTCTACATCTACGAAGACAAAACCGGAAAGATTTGGGTGGGAACCTCCGGAAGCGGTTTGAATAAATTTAATCCTGATACCGGGCAATTCAAAACTTATACAACGAAGGATGGCCTGCCAAATAATATTGTTTATGCAATTCAGGAGGATGAGGAAGGAAATATTTGGGTAAGTACTAATTTGGGGTTATCTAAACTTTATGTAATTAGTGAACGGTTTGTAAATTATGATGTAAAAGATGGTATCCAAAGTAATGAATTTAATCTGGGAGCTTCCTATAAAGGAAAAGACGGGAAGCTTTACTTTGGCGGAATGAATGGGTATAATGTATTTGACCCTGTCGAAATAAAATATAATCCCAACAAACCGGTCGTTGTTGTTTCCGGTTTTAAAAAATTCAATGAAGCCCTACAAGAAGAATATTTTAATGGCGACACGATCCGTTTAAAATATGACGACAATTTTTTCTCAATTGAGGTTTCAGCGCTTGATTATACAAACCCCTTTAAAAACAGGTATATGTATATGCTTGAGAATGTTGATAAAGATTGGATTATAGGCGATGCCAACAACAGGTATGCTGACTTTAAAAAAGTTCGTCCCGGATTATATACATTCAAAGCCAATGGTTCGAACAATGATGGCTTATGGGCCGATGAAGCGATATCATTAACGATAATGATAACCCCTCCATGGTGGTCGACATGGTTGTTCAGGATCATATTCTTACTGGTAATAATAATAACTTTATGGATAATTATTTATAGAAGAATTAAAAGGATTAGAGATAAACATGAAGTTGAGAAAAAGATGTTTGAAATTGAAAAACAAAAGTTTGACCTTGAGCAAAAGGCCTTAAGGTTACAAATGAACCCCCACTTTATTTTTAATTCACTTAACTCTATTCAAAGTTATATATTAACGCACAATGTTGAAAAGGCAGTTCAATATCTTGGAAAATTTTCACAATTAATGAGATTGATCCTGTCGAATTCCGCATATAAATATATACCCATTAAAGAAGAGTTAAAATCAATTTCTTATTACTTAGATCTTGAAAAACTGAGGTTTGAAAATAAGTTTGATTATAAGATTAATGTTGACAAGGATATAGACGAGGAATTCATTGAAATTCCTCCGATGATTGTTCAGCCCTATATCGAAAATGCGATCATTCATGGTTTGCTTCATAAGCCATCCAAAGGAAAAATAGTAATTGATTTCAAATTGGATGATAGAAGGGTAATCTGTACTGTTTCGGACAATGGTGTTGGGCGGGAGAAGTCGTTGGAAATCTATAAACAATCCGGATTAAAAAGAAAATCACGTGGGATGTTAATAACTAAGGCAAGACTGGAAATTCTGAACAGGCAGAGCGATGATGATTTTTCTGTTAAAGTTTATGATCTGGAAAATGATAAGGGGCAACCTGCCGGAACCAGGGTTGAATTAATTATTCATTATAAAGAAGATTAAAAATATCAACAAATATCAATGAATATGTTAAGGGCAATTATTGTTGAAGACGAATTACGATCAAGAGAAACATTAAGTGGGCTGCTAAAGCTATACTGTAAAAGTGTTGAAATTGTAGGTGAAGCAGAAAATGTAAGGGAGGGCATCAGAATAATTGAGAAACAAAAACCAGATGTTGTTTTTCTTGATATTCAAATGCCAGATGGTAGTGGCTTCAAGCTGCTCGAATCAATAAATAACATCAATTTCGATGTGATTTTTACGACAGCTTACGATCAGTTTGCCATTAAAGCCATCAAGTTTAGTGCGCTCGATTATTTGCTAAAACCGATTTTCCCCGATGATCTTATTAAAGCTGTAAAAAAAGCGGAGGTTAAAAAAGAGGGTAAAAGTTCCAGGGAAAATATTGAGGTATTGCTTGAGAATATAAAAAGGCCTCCAACTGAACCACCCAAAATTGTGCTTTCTACATCCGAAAAAATTAATGTGGTAAAAGTTGAAGATATTGTCAGGTGTGAATCAGACGACTATTATACATTCTTCTATTTTAAAAATGGCGAAAGATTACTCATTTCAAAAACATTAAAAGAAAATGAGGAATTGTTAAAGGAATATAATTTTATTCGCCCTCATAAGTCGCATTTAATTAACATATTATTTATAAAGAGCTATTTAAAACAAGATGGTGGATATATTTTGTTGACCGATGGCAGCAAAGTGCCGGTTTCGAGAAGAAAAAAAGAAAAGATCATAGAAATAATTAGTAATTTATAATAGAATTAATATTTATTGATCAAAAGCATGGTTGCGCTTTCTCCCTTGTTTTACTATTTACTCGTTACCGATAACTGATTTAGTACAACCGTAAACTGATTTTATCTTTCCTGTTATAAAATTTGTATTATATTTACGCCGCTATTATTGAAGTGTATTTAATCTAACATTTATGGAAGAATTTTTACCCATTTTAATAGGTATTATATGGCTGGCTTATACACTATATAACAGGGGGCAAAAAAAGAAGAATGCCCGAAAGCATCAGCCGGCTGAAACCAGGGAAGATAAAACCCCATCTTTCATTGAACAGCTATTAATGGGTGAAGAAACCATACAGCCCCAGCCCTATGAATCTTCAGAACACGAATTCGAAACAGGGACAATCCAGGATGAGTTTGATGAAGCACAACGGGAAAAAGAGAGCATAAAACCCTTTCTCAATGAAGAGCTTGCAGATTTTATGCATGAAGGACAGTCAGTAAGTATGGTCAATAAAATTGATGAAATAGAAAATGAAGAAGATGCAGGATTCGATCACATAACTGACGAATTTGATTTAAAAAAAGCAGTCATATTTTCGGAGATTTTAAACGCTCCTTATATTGACTATAAATAAAGGCTAAATGCAGGGGGAGAGATAAAAATTTTTGGAGATTACAATTTTTTATTTTTAACTTTACCCCTTTTTTGAAGCACGGTGTATAATCTAACATAAAATTATATGGTATGTTAAGAAATTTACTTTTAACTGTTGGGTTTGTATTAGCTGCAAATCTGTTAGTTTTTTCACAATCAGGTGCCCTTAAGGGGAAGATAATAGACAAGGACACAAAGGAACCAATTCCGTTTGCGAATATAGTTGTCGAATTAGGTGGAGCCCAGCAAGGTGGAGCCACTTCTGATTTTGACGGGAATTATGTTATAAAGCCCCTCGCACCTGGCACATATGACGTAAGGGCTACTTATGTTGGTTATAATACGATACTTATTAAAGGTATGGTTATTAATGCCGACCAAATAAGGTTTCATGATGTTGAAATGGAGTCTACCGCTGAACAACTTCCCGAAATTATCGTAACAGCTTATGAGATTCCTCTTATTAATAAGGATGAAACAGTTTCCGGGGGACATATTACGGAAGAAGAAATCAAGAAGATGCCTAACAGGAACGCAAATGCAATTGCTACGTCTGTTGGAGGTGTTTTCTCAGAAGATGGCGAAAGGGGAAATGTCAGGGGTGCCAGGTCCGACCAGACGGTTATGTATATTGATGGTATCCGGGTTTTAGGATCTACTGCCCTTCCTCAATCAGCAATTGCACAGGTGTCGGTATATCTTGGTGGTTTACCCGCTCAATATGGTGATGCACGTGGAGGTATTATCAATGTTACGACCAAAGGTCCCTCAGGGAAATTTGGAACTGGAATTGAATTAGAACAATCTGTTGATGGTTATGGACATAGTCGCTTAGGGTTTAATATCCAAGGGCCAATCATTAAAAAGAGTCAGGAATCATCTACATCCATATTGGGCTTCTTCCTTTCGGGCGACGGTTATTATAATAAGGATTCCAGGCCTACAGCATATGGTGTTCATATTGCCAATGATGAAACACAAGCTTACCTGCAAGAAAACCCTTTAACCCCATCCGGATTATCTTCCGGCGGTACATTTCAATCTGGTGAATTTGTAAGGAGTAGTGATTTGGAATACTCAAAGACCAACCTCAACATGGAACGGTATGGTGTTGCCTTATCCGGTAAACTTGACTTTCGTCCGGTTAATACAATAAACCTGACTGTTGGAGGACAACTTAACTGGTCTGACGGAAATCAGTATAATAATACGTATTTTAGACATACGATGTTCAACTACGACAAGAATTACCTGAGAATGGAGAATACATGGAGGGTTTTTGGCCGGTTTACCCAAAGATTTGAAACTTCAAGTGAAAGCTCATCTTTTCTGAAAAATGTTTTTTATAGTGTGCAACTCGATTACTCCCAGGAACAGACCAGAACCATGGATCCTGATCATAAGGACGATTTGTTTAAATATGGCTATTTAGGTAAATTTACTACCCATAAAATGCCTACCTATGGCCTTGCCGAAGAAATAGAAATTGGCAATGTTGTTTATGAGAATGTATATGTATTGAATAGCTGGGATTTTGATACGGCCTATGTTTTTGACAGGGCTGAATACAACCCTTACTTGGCAAATTATACGGATCAGATCTATGAACTTTTTCCTAACAAATGGGGAGATTTTCCATTTGGTGACGGTAACTGGATGAATTCAGACCAGCTACAGCTAAAGGGTGGCTTGATAAATGGACAGTCCCCTGATCGTTATTATGGTATGTGGGATGCGCCTGGCCGCACACAAAGGAGGTATGGTGAGTATCGTGGTAATCAGTTCTCGCTTAATGTTTCTGCATCCGGCGACCTTGGTAACCACGAGGTTAAATTTGGTTTCCTTTATGACCAGAGAACAGAAAGAGGGTATAATTATGATGCAGGAGCGTTGTGGTCAAGAATGAGGGGATTGACGAATTTCCATATTTTGCAATTGGATTTGGAAAATCCTGAACTTGATAAAATAGCCAATGATACTATTTATTTCTATCGTAAATTCGATGAGCAGTCTCAAATGACCTTTGATAAAAATTTAAGAAACAAACTAGGCCTGGATGAAGATGGACTTGATTTTATACTGGTAGATTCATATGATTTTGAGACCGGATCAATCCTGTATTATGATAAAGACGGGAATCTTCATTCAAAAACTTATAATGGGGATCTATATACAATTGATATGTTCAGCGCTGATGAGTTACTGCAAGACGGACAGTATGTAACATATTATTATGGCTATGACTATAAAGGGAACAAGCTAACTGATCAGCCAACCCTTGATGATTTTTTTACTGAACTTGATGATAATGGAGATTATAAACGTAATATGCCGGCGTATCAACCAATTTATATTGCCGGTTATATTCAGGATAAGTTTGCATTCAAAGATTTAATTTTTAATGTTGGTCTTCGTGTAGATCGTTTTGACGCGAACCAGCCTGTATTAAAGGACCCGTTCTTGTTTTATCCGGCCTATACTGTAGAAGAAATGCCATTTGTAGATGTAGGAAGTAATACGGCGGCTTCTCACCCGGAAAATATGGGAGATGACTATGTAATTTATGTTGATAATGCTGAAAGTCCAACTGAAATTACAGGATACAGAAATGACCTTACATGGTATAATGCAGGTGGTGTTGAAATAAAAGATCCTTATTTACTTGACAGAGGGGGAGGAGTTACACCATTGTTGGTTGATCCGGGACAAGAGGTAGTAAGTTCCAACGCTTTTCAGGATTATGAACCGCAAGTGAATGTGATGCCAAGAATATCTTTCTCTTTCCCGATTTCTGATGAAGCGCTATTTTTTGCTCATTATGATGTGCTGACTCAAAGACCATTGAACTCACAAAGGTTTGATCCATCATCATACTTATTTATTAGCACTGCTGGTGGTAATATTAATAATCCTAATTTAAAACCAACAAAAACCATAGATTATGAATTGGGTTTTCAACAAAAATTATCCCCGAAATCTTCATTAAAGCTAACAGCTTTTTATCGTGAAATGCGTGATGATATTCAAATATATCGTTTCAATGGGGCTTATCCCAGAGACTATACCACATTTAATAATATTGATTTCGGAACTGTAAAAGGATTAACCGTAACATTTGATCTTCGCAGGTTAAACAGCAATACAAGGATCAATGCAAGTTATACATTGCAATTCGCCGAAGGAACGGGTTCCAGCACGACTACAGCAACAGCTTTGATAGCTTCCGGATTACCTAACCTCAGGACAGCAAATCCATTGAACTGGGACAGACGGCATAATTTTAATATCTCCGCTGACTACAGGTATAGCGATGGTAAAGATTATAATGGGCCTACAATTGGAAAAGCTCAAATATTGCAAAACACAGGTTTAAATGTATTGGTTACAGGAGGTTCGGGAACACCTTATACTGCACAGGAAAATATTCTCGCTTATAGCTCCTCAGGAACACAGGTTTTAAGTGGGACTATTAATGGTTCCAGGTTGCCCTGGCAGTTCAGGGTTGATTTGAGGCTCGATAGGGATATTAAATTTAAATCTACTGCCGGAGGACGAAATCCATATTTAAATGTTTATTTGCAAATGTTGAATGTACTTAATACTAAAAATGTACTTGGTGTATTTCCGGCAACCGGTAACCCTGATGATGATGGATACCTCGCTGCAGCTGAATGGCAAAGAGATATCAATTCGCAGGTAGATCCGCAATCGTATCGCGATTTATATACTTTAAGGACCAATTATCCATGGAATTATAGTTCTCCGCGCTTAATTCGCTTAGGATTATCATTCAACTTCTAACTATTAAAAACTTAAATTACAATATAGATTGATAAGAAATTAAAATTATACTTATTATGAAAAATATAGTCCGAATTCTGGTTATTTCACTGTTCTGTATCGTTTTTGTACGGCTGGGTTTTGCTAGAGAAAGCCAGTTTGGCAATTTTAAAAGTACTGAAAGTATAAAATCAACCGCTGCCGGTTGTAGCGCTCCCTCCGGATTCCGCTTTTTACATGTAAACAATGTAAGGGCCAGGATCAATACAGGAGGTGATATGTGGTGGGATTTGCCCGGCGGCATAGGCGGACAGTATTATGTGCCGGCAAATGGATCGGCAACCTCTTTGTTCTCCGGTTCTTTATGGATTGGAGGGCTGGATATTAACAATCAGCTTAAATTAGCTGCTTTAAGGTATCGCCAGCAAGGACAGGATTATTGGACCGGTCCGTTAACCATTGATGGTACTGCTGCAGTGGATGAAGAAACATGCTCAGATTATGATAAGTTCTTTATAATAAACCGAACCGATGTTGATGAATATGTTCAACACACTGATCCTGAAACCGGTGCATTTATACCAAGCACCGATTACCAGATACCTGAGTCTTTTTTCGAATATCCGGCTCATCCTCTTGACGACTCCAAGGGACAAAGTAAATATTTGGCGCCTTTTAAGGATGCTGATGGTAATGGCTTTTATGATCCCACACAAGGCGATTATCCTTATTATGATTTAGATAATGATTTATGCCCTTTAAATTATGTTGGAGATCCAACTTATATTCCTACTCCTACTGCTGAATCAGAATATTATCCGAATTATTATGGTGGTATTCTTGTTGACCAGGTTCTTAAAGGCGATGAAACCCTTTGGTGGATTTTTAATGATAAGGGTAATATTCACACGGAAACTGACGGAGCTGCCATTGGAATGGAAGTTCGTGCACAAGCATTCGGATTTTCAACCAATGATGAGATAAATAGCATGACTTTTTACACTTATGAGATCATTAACCGTTCAACCTATGAGCTGACTCAGACTTATTTTAGTCCATGGGTTGACACAGACCTGGGTTATGCATGGGATGATTATATCGGTTGTGATGTTGAGAGGGGATTGGGATATTGTTATAATGGATTACCGGTAGATGAAGGAGGTCCTGAGGCTTATGGAGATCAGCCGCCAGCAATTGGTGTTGACTTTTTCCAGGGACCATACATGGATCCTGATACCTGTGATAATCCTTCGTACCGGGGCGATGGCCTGCTTGGACCCTCTTTCGATGGAAGTTGTGAAATTGTAAGCTCAAATGGTATGCTTCGTCAGATGAATTATGGGGTGGGCGATACAGCCAGTGGATTTTTCAGGGTTAGGTCAGAGGCTATTAACGGTATTAATTTTGGAAACGGAATTGTTGATGATGAGCGATATGGGATGAAAAGGTTTGTTTATCACAACAACACAGGACCTTCCTACTCTACCGATCCTCAAACTGCTCCCGAATACTATAACTTCCTTAGAGGTATATGGAAAGACAATACGAAGATGATGTACGGAGGAAATGCTCACGTTACTGCCGGAGCTGTTGGCCCGGATTGTGATTTTATGTTCCCGGATGATTCTGATCCCTGTAATTGGGGAACACAGGGTACCCCTCCTAACGATGGTTTTAATACTGCCGGAAAATACTGGACTGAAGAAACTGTTGGAAATGCTGAAGGTGACCGTCGGTTTATGCAATCAGCCGGACCATTTACTTTAAAACCCGGAGCTGTTAACTATATTACTGTAGGTATTCCATGGGCGAGGGCAATTTCAGGTGGTCCGTGGGCTTCTGTTCAATTGCTTCGTGTTGTGGATGATAAATGCCAGGCATTATTTGAAAACTGCTTTAAAGTAATCGATGGCCCGGACGCACCGGATTTAACATTCCGGGAACTTGACAAAGAAATCATTATTTATATTTCAAATAGTCCAACATCAAATAATTACCGTGAAGAATATAAAGAACTTGATCCTCAAATAAAGGCACAAACACCGGATTCTTTGCTTGGTACACCTGAAGAATACGATCCTTTCTTTACATTTGAGGGCTATCAAATATTTCAGCTGCTGCAAGCCGATGTTACCCTGGCCGAAAGCAGGTATGATTTGAATAAAGTACGATTAGTTGCCCAATATGATATTGCCAATGGGATTGGACAATTAGTGAATTTTAAATATGACAGGGCTATCGGAGCTAACGTTCCTGTAATTGAAGTAATAGGTGGAGATAATGGAGTTGAACATGCATTCAGGTTAACAGAAGATGCCTTTGCTACCGGAGACAGGCGGTTGGTAAATAACAAACAGTACTATTACAGCGCCATGGCTTATGGCTATAATAATTTCAAAGAGTATGACCCAACTATGCCTACAATGCTTGATGGACAAAAAGAGCCATACCTTGCAGGACGTAAAAACATTGATGAATATACTGCCATTCCACATAAGTCAATAAATGGAGTGGTTATAAATGGTGATTTTGGGGAGGGCCCTGAAATTACCAGAATTGAAGGTCAGGGAAACGGTGGGCAGGTTTTAGAATTCACCGATCAGACAAT
>JAIOTR010000112.1 GCA_021106665.1 Bacteroidales bacterium | reverse complement strand
GTTGTCACCACCCATCAGCGCAAGCGATTGAATCGGAATATCCCCAAATTTCACCTCTGAATAAAACTGTCCTGCGATAGTAAGCCATTTTATTGGTGTTACATATTTTCGCAGATCAAGTATCATTGAATGGTAAACAAATTCACTTCCTATCCATTTTCCATAATTCATATACTCAAAAAACAAAAGCGAACCTTTTCGGGCATTAAAGCGGTTGTCGCGTGTTTCCCGACTGACCCTGACACCAATTCCGGATTGAAGCCCTTCATTTTCTTCCAGGTGACTAACATTGTCCTGACAGGGTTCTCCATATGGGACAGTGTCAACCTTATAGTAATTGTTGAAATTATATTTCATGCCTATGTACCAACGTTTGGTAATTTTGTATCCGAATGTCTGTATGATTGAAAAATTCTCTGTTTCAACAAGGCATTCGTCACTTAGTTTTGTTTCGTCACCAACACCATAATAGTAATTGGGGAAATCCAGAAACAACAACTCAGTAAAACTTTCATACTTGTTGTGGCCAAACATTAAATCAGAAGTTAGAACCACCTTGTATTGCTTGTTTAAAGTCAGGTATGCTGTGGCAGTTATATGAGATGGCTGAATTAATGTGTCATGCTGGTCCTTTGCACCTATTCTAAACGCATTGATTTTTGATAGTCCAAACAACCAATCGGTTTCGGTTGAGAAGGATATAACAGGCAAAGGGGAATACTTTACCACTTTTTCCATTAAGTCGTTGAAATGATCAAGTTTGCCTTTGAAGTTTGTGGAATCTTTTTCCTGTTGATGCGTTGTGTCTGATAATATTTGCTTCGATAAACCGTAAACCGTGTAATTACCTGAAGCATTTGCATGGATATGGCAAACGGATATTAAAACGGAAATGATTAAAATAAAACAGATTTTCATAATTAGTTATATTTTTGTTGATAAAGCAATATCTTCATTTTTTTGATCACTCATATAATTACATGCCGAATGCTCTTTTAATTCCTTCTATTACCATTCCTGTTCCCATTATTGCAAGTATTAGCCCCATTATTTTTCCAATAACTATTATAATGTTTTTTCCAAGCTTTTTTACAATAATATCGCTCAGACAGAAAGCAAGATAGGTTAATAAAATCATCAAAGCAAAAATCACAATCACAATCCCAATATGTATGTAACCTCCATCTGTAACACTATTCATTGCTGTAATAATAGTGCCTGGCCCTGCCAGTATCGGAATCGCAAGGGGGGATGTTGCAATACTATCATCCTTTACGGCATTACCCGGATTGTGTATTGTGGATTTCCGCGACATAAGCATCTCAAACCCAACATAAAAAATAAGAATCCCCCCGGTAATCTTAAATGCGGGTATTGTAATCCCGAATAGATCAAAAATGTATTTACCAAGGATTACGGAAGATGCCACAATAATAAATGCAGTAATGGAAGCCGATTTGGCAATCCTCCTTTTTGATGCTTTATCCTGGTCTCCAACCAGGCCCAGGAATACAGGTATATTTGCAATGGGGTTCATTATTGCAAAAAAGCCTGTAAACACTGTTATGGAGAATGTTAAAAGATCTGACATTCCTGAAAATATTTTATATTGAACAATGCTTTAATTATAAGGGTTTACTGACAGCGGGTAGATAGCAACCAGAACCCAATTATTATCTACTTATAGCTTTCAAAGCACCAATTAAGTACTTTGGGTTATGCGCTGAATCGTACATCGGATGTACCTCTTTATCTGTATCAAATAAACCATAAACTGCCATTTGAGCTGTTCTTACAGAATATTCCACTGTAAACACACAATCTTTTGGAGCTTCGGAGAATTGGCCGAGGAAAGCAAAGTTTGTTGCTCCTTCTACAACTACATCTGGTCTATCTCCAATTTCCCTTGGCATAAACAAGCTATCTACAAAGGGCATAGCAACCGGAATACAGTTTACTTTACCTGCATCTGTAACCGGTTTCATTAAATCCTGGATTTTCAAATGATAATACAGTTCTTCCAACATCTCAGCACCTGTACATTCTGCCATCGTCTTGTTTATGTAATTTCCTTTTCTGTCAGGATATAAGCCATATCCCCAGAAAATCTTCACATTATCGGGCTGATTTGGAAAATGCGGCTGACGTGCAATAACAATTGACATTAACCAATTAGAGTCTGTTAAAGTAACAAGACCACCTGTTCCATCAACATTACCGGAGAAATTCTCCATATAGTCTAAGAAAGTATTATCTTTCATAGTTGCTGTAAAGGAATACCATTTTTGCAAATCAATATTGTCGCAGAAAGGACTTGGATTACCAAATGCTTTATCTTTTGCAGCAATTTTTTTCCACAGTTTCCAGGAACCTGAATCTTCAACACCTTTCAATTTTGCCGGTTTATCCCAGGTTCCATTGTCTGTACTTTCAGTTATTGAACCGTTTGTGAAAAATACAAAATCGTTTTTACCTAACACAATTTCACTCTTATCTTTCATGTGTAAAACGGTTGCTGTTTTTTTGTCAGCCGACAAGTTGAAATCAATGTCTATAACTTCTTTACCCATTTCAAATTTGACTCCTTTTTCTTCAAGGTATCTTCTCATAGGCCTGACCACAGAGTCATATTGATTATATTTAGTACGCATTACACCGCCTAATTTGTAGAGTCCATCAACAAGATGGATAAAACGTTTCATATATCTTCTCATCTCAGCAAGGCTACTCCATTTCTGGAATGCAAACATCGAAGTCCAAATATACCAGAAATTGGTGTCAAAAAAGGCCTGGTCAAACCAATCTTCTATTCGTTTGTTCCCCAATGATTTTTCAGAAACATAGGTAAGTTTCAGAAAATCTGCTTGTTGTTTCAATGACAAGCCATAAGATGATACATCCAGTTTTTTACCATCTTTTAATAAGCGAGCTTGTCCGTTAGAAACAAAGCGTTCATTAAAATCGTAAGATTCATCTCTTACAGATACATTTGGGACTTCTAAGGATGGTATATGAGAAAGTAGTTCCCAATAACATTCGTAATGCATCTCGTGCATTCTTCCACCTCTAACCACAAAGCCTTCTTCTTTGTCACCGGCTCCGTCACATGCACCACCAGGTAATTTGTCTTTTTCTAAAATGTGTATGTTCTCACCGGGAACACGGGCATCTTTTTCTAAATAAACGGCACTTGCAAGAGAAGCAATTCCGCTACCAATTAAATACACATGTGTATCCTTTGGATTTTGATTTTTTATTGTTTTCATAAGTATTATTTATTAAACATTAATTC
>JAIOTR010000062.1 GCA_021106665.1 Bacteroidales bacterium | reverse complement strand
TTTTTCATCTGAAGGAAGGTGATTTTAAAAATGTTGTCATTGCCTATGAACCGGTTTGGGCAATTGGTACAGGAGTGACTGCAACACCGGCCCAGGCCCAGGAGATGCACAAGTATATCAGGGGATTAATTAATGATAAGTACGGAAAGGAAACTGCGGAAAGTACATCCATTCTTTATGGCGGAAGCTGCAATGCAAACAATGCCAAAGAACTTTTTGCCAACCCGGATGTAGATGGCGGATTGATTGGTGGGGCATCTCTTAAATCAGATGAATTTATTAAGATAATTAAGGCGATATAACTACTCATTTAGTGGATTACATTGAAGTAAAATTTAAAATCGATCCTGAATCTCCGTTATTGGAGATATTAATTGCATCACTATCTCAAATTGGATACGAAAGCTTTTTGGAATCAGATGATGCTTTACAAGCTTACATCCCGGTAAATTTGTTCAAAGAATCAGAGATTCAGGATTTAAAAGTATTTAAACAATCACAAAATAATATAACTTTTACACATAAAGTAATAAAAGATCAAAACTGGAATGAAATTTGGGAAAGCAAATATGATCCGGTAATAATAAAGAACCTGGTTTATATCAGAGCCCCTTTTCATGAAACCCGGGATGATACGAAATTTGAAATTGTAATTGAGCCTAAAATGTCTTTCGGAACAGCACATCACGAAACAACTTCTCTAATGATAGAATTGATGCTTGACGAGCAAATGTCAGGTAAATCGGTAATGGATGTTGGTTGTGGAACAGGCATACTTGCCATACTTGCAGAAATGTTAGGGGCATCAGGTATTTTAGCAATAGATAATGATGAATGGGCTTATAAAAATGCCTGGGAAAATATTACAAAAAATAAATGTAAAAGTATTAACGTTCAATTGGGTGATATTGGATTACTGAAACAGGAAGTATTTCATTATGTTTTAGCAAATATCAATCGCAATGTTTTACTTGATGACTTGCATATATATGCTTCTCATCTATCAGACGGCGGTGTGTTATTGATCAGTGGATTTTATTCGGAGGATTTAAAAGTTATTGAATCATCTGCAAATACGAATAGACTGAGGCTTGATCGAAAACTAATCAAAAATAACTGGGTAGCTGCCCGGTTTATAAAAATATAGTTTTACTCTGGCATATGAAATTGAGGCGTTTCTTTTTCTTACAGCTTATATTTATCTTGAGCATTTCAGGGCTGTACGCGCAAAGTTTTAAGGAATTTTCACGTGATTCAGAATCATTTTTCAAGGAATTGAACAGTCTTTTTTCTAAAGTCAGTGTTAAAGAGAATCGGGAATTGTGTGAAGAATCAATGGAGAAGTTCATTGAGTTTTGGAATACCGGGGTTTTTACGAAAGAAATTAAAGAAAATACCCGGGGAATTTGTAATTTAATGCTTAAGCGAAGGCTCAAAGCCTATCCCCATTTTTACCACTACCTTTCCAGTATAAACGGTTTGATGGAATATGATCATTCATCACAAAGTTTTACGGCCTGGTATAAAAGCGTTGAGGAATTGGTTCAAGATAAAAGAAGCACCAAACTTATTACCTCGTTTCTCAAGACCAGCTTTGAACTTTTATATGAAAATGTTTTATACAGATCGCGTGCTACAGAATGGAAGTCCAGTACCTATGACTTTGTTTTTGATTTTGATTCTGTGCCGGTTGTAAAATTTGACACATTAAATCTTAAGTGTTATGCCAATAAAGACAGCTCTGTAATATATAATACAATAGGAGTTTATTATCCGCTCAAGTCATTGTGGGTAGGTAAGAAGGGCAAGGTGTATTGGTCCCGCGCCGGATTTGATATAGATCAGGTATATGCGATACTTGATAACTATACTATTTATCTTGGATTTTCTAAATACAGCGCTGATTCTGTAAAATTTTACCATAAAAGGTATTGGGCCAAACCTCTTTTGGGAAGTTTTGAAGAAAAGGTATTAGCAAATGTTAAGCAAGAAAAAGCAACCTATCCGCGATTCCGGTCATATTTCATGGAAATTGAGTTGAAAGACCTTTTTCAGGATATTGATTTTAAGGGTGGCATGGAAATGAGGGGAGTAAAATTAATCGGTTTGGGAAACAGGGAGCGGGATGCTTATCTTTCGTTTAAAAAAGACAAAAAGGAATTTGTTAGGATTTTATCAAAGAATTTTGTCATTTACCCCGACCGCATAGCTTCTGCTTTGGCATCTGCTTCCATAAAATGTATTGAAGATTCTATTTACCATCCGGGATTACAAATGAACTATGTTGATAATAGTCGTGAATTGTCACTTGTAAGGGCAGGAGAGGGCAAGACCAAAAGTCCATATTACGATTCTTTTCATGATCTGGATATATATTCTGAAGCTGTTTATTGGAAAATGGATGAGCCAATTATAAACTTCGAGACAATAAAGGGGGTTTCGGGGATTGGTTTAGCAACATTTGAATCGAGTAGTTATTTTGTTTTATCGAGGTTTTTAAGACTTCAGGGTATGGATCCGGTTAACCCTTTGGTTGTTGTCAAAAGATATACTGATAAATTTAATGTGAGTGAAGTTTCAGTTCAGGGACTTGCTGAAGAAATGCTGATGCCTCAGGAACAAGTGATCGCCATGTTGGTGAATTTAGCCAATAGGGGGTTTATTATTTACGACAGGGATGAAAAACGGGCCAGGATCAAGGATAAACTTTTTGATTATATAAATGCAGTAAATGGAAAAATTGATTATGATGTAATTCAATTTAACTCGGAAACTTACCGGTATCAGAATGCTTCCCTTGAATTGGATAGTTTCGGATTAAAATTGTATGGTGTCCCTGTTGTATTTTTAAGTGATTCGCAAAATGTTTTTATTTATCCAAAGAATGAACAATTAGTGATTAAAAAAGGAATGGACTTTGCCTTCTCGGGAAGGGTCCATGCGGGTAATTTTGATTTCTATGCCAGGAAATGTGAATTCAATTATGATCAATTTAAATTGGATATGCCGGTGATAGACTCTATGAGTTTTATGGTACAGAGTTTTGAAAAAGACGAATATGGCATGCGGAATTTGGTGCGGGTGAGAAATGTAATTGCGGATTTGGGAGGGGATCTGTACATTGATGACCCAAACAATAAGTCAGGTATGAAGCATTTTCCTAATTATCCGGTTTTTACCAGTACCAAGGATGCCTATGTATTTTATAATAATCCATCAATTTTTAACGGTGTTTATGATAAAGATAAATTCTTTTTTTATGTTTATCCATTTACTATTGATAGTCTTGATAACTTTAAAACCGAATTGCTTGAATTTAGTGGATACCTTGCTTCTGCAGGAATTTTCCCTGACATTGAAGATACATTAAGGGTACAACTTGATTATTCTCTTGGTTTTCAAACGCAAACACCACCAGGAGGTTTTCCGATATATGGTGACAAAGGAACCTATCATGCAGATATTAGCTTAACCAATGATGGACTAAGGGGTGGCGGGTCTCTGGAATTCCTTACCTCCAAATCAGAATCGGACGATTATTTGTTTTTCCCTGATTCATGTAACGCTATCGCAAAAAACTTTGAAATCCGAGAGCAGTTAACTCCAGTTGAATATCCTTCGGTGCTCGGCCTGGAAGTGAAACAGCACTGGATACCGTATGAAGAGCGAATGATTATCAGACAAACCGAATTCCCATTGTCGATGTTTAATGATCAGTTAAACTTAAGTGGTATGTTAGTCTTGACGCCGGAAGAACTTCGGGGGGCCGGTACTATGAGCTTTGAAGATGCAGAAATGAAATCAAAATTGTATAGCTTCAAACATCATGAAGTTTTTGCTGACTCTGCTGATTTTAATTTGAATACAGCCAATTTAATTGAATCGGCCTTCTCAACAGATAATTACAAGTCGCATATTGATCTTTATGAGAGGAAAGGGAATTTTGTTTCAAATGGTGGAGCCTCATTTGTTGAATTTCCTATTAATATGTATGTATGTTCTATTGATGAGTTTGACTGGTTTATGGACTCATATGAAATTACAATTGGAAGTACTAAGAAGGAAGCAGAAATGGCCAAGTATGATAATCTCACAATCAGGGAGTTAATTGATGTTCCGCTTGAAGGATCGAAGTTTATTTCAGTTCACCCCGACCAGGACTCCTTGAGTTTTATATCAACCGTAGCCTCATATAATTTAAAGGAATTTATCTTATATGCCGAAGACGTCAAATATGTACGTGTTGCTGATGCTGCTATTTTCCCTGTTGATAAAAGATTAGTCATAAAGGAAAGTGCGAGAATGAACACCATAGCCGATGCCAAAATACTTGCGAATACGGTTACACGATACCATGAGATATATGATGCAGTTATTGATATAAAAGGTAAAAACAGATATCTTGGAATTGGTAACTATGATTATGTTGATGAGAATGATTTCCGTCAAAAAATCTTTTTGAGAGATATTGGTGTTGATCCTTCTTTTCAATCAGTTGGAAATGGTTATGTTTCTGATTCCACGGGATTTACTATTAGTAATGATTTCGATTTCTCAGGCAATATTCTTCTTTATGCGAATCGCGAATTCCTGAATTTTAATGGTGGGTTTAAATTGCGGCATTCATGTAATCCCGGAAGGGAAAGCTGGGTGAAATTCAATTCTGATATCAATCCAAAGGGTATTTTTATCAACGTAGTGGAAAACCTAACTTCACTTAAAAAAGAACCGCTTGAATCATCTCTCATGTTTTCAAATGAAAATAATCGATTCTATTCAGGTTTTCTCATACCTAAAAGATCACAGTCTGATCATCCTGTAATTTCTTCAAATGGATTTATCAGGTTCGATAAGAACTCCGAAACTTATGACATAGCTGGATTAAGCATGTTGAAAGGTTCAACAATGGAAGGAAATAAATTATCTATGGGAACTGACAAGTGTGTGTTAACAGGGCAGGGGAAATTGGATCTTGGTGCAGACCTGGGAAGGGTTGCCCTGGATGCTTATGGCAGTGTAAAATATGAAATTATTCCGGATTTAACCAACTTGGATCTTGTTTTAGCCATTGATTTCCCATTCGAAGACAAAGCGCTTGAACTTATGATAGAAAATATCAATGAGCAGAATTTGCAGGGAATTAACCTTACACGTCCTGTATTTACAAAAGCTTTAACAGATATACTTGGTGAGAAAGATGCTGAAAAAATTATAGCAGATATCCAATTATTTGGAAAATTCAGAAAATACCCATCTGAATTACAACATACCCTGTTTATTGCTGATGTGAAGTTTAAATGGAATTCTGCAACCCGCTCTTATGTTTCAGACGGACCGATAGGTATAGGAAGTGTTGGAAAACAACAAATAAACAAATATGTGGATGGTTATATAGAGATTGAAAGAAAAAGAACTGGTGATGTTTTAAATATTTACCTTGAATTTGAAAATGGAAGGTACTGGTACTTTTTTAATTACAGGAATAACCTGATGCAAACAATTTCATCAAACACTATCTACAATGATGTTATCAGGGAGCTGAAAGATGGTGAAAGAACGGAAAAAGAGAGCAAGAAAGGCGATGAATACACTTTTATTATTTCAAATTTAAGAAAGAAAACAGATTTCTTGAGGCGAATCAGGCAATAATTAATTTTGAATTATGATTGCATTAAAAATCATTGTAGCTGTAATCCTTGCGTATTTGATTGGATCAATTCCCACTTCAGTTTGGATTGGACGGATATTTTATAAAGTTGATGTACGAACAAAAGGGAGCAAAAATGCCGGAGCAACAAATACGATCAGGGTGTTGGGTTACAAAGCCGGGATCCCGGTTTTAATATTAGATGTCTTTAAGGGTTGGTTAGCTGTGTATATTGCCCATTTCTTCTGGACTGATACCATGTCCTTTCCTGATTTAATTGATTTGAAAATTATTTTGGCAATTGCTGCTGTAGTAGGGCATATTTTCCCAATATATGTTGGATTTAAAGGAGGCAAAGGCATTGCAACTTTATTGGGTATTGGTATCGCCTTATATCCCTTTGCAGCTCTTATTGCTGTGGGTGTTTTTATCATTGTGCTGTTAATTTCGGGCTATGTTTCCTTATCTTCAATTACAGCCTGTATTTGCTTTCCTTTTATTGAAATTATTTTGCTTGGGAATGATGAGTATATTTCACTCATTATTCTTGCCATTGCAGTCGCTATTTTTGTACCGGTTACTCACCGAAAAAATATTAAACGCTTGCTTCGTAAAGAAGAAACAAAGTTTTCTATAAAAAGAAAAGGGTAAGCGTTTCAATTATTTGGATTTCGTTTTCTTTTGCTTCATGGATTTGATTTAAATTTATTTTTAATAATTAAGTCAATACTTCCTGCCCAAATTCCCATCAATTCTACGAAACCGGATATTTACTCTCCGTCTTCATAACATATCCTTTGATCGTTATGATCAGAATATCAGCGAGATAGCATTAGCCGGATTCTGAAATAGTTTTTGATTCACTACAGAGTCATTTAACAAAACCTTTGTATACTACACTAGGACAATAAGATACAATCTTTGGTATAAACATTGAATTGAACGAATTGCTCAAATTAAACTCATAACATTCTATAGATTTTAAGCGCTTATGAAATCTAATGTTTATAATAAAATTCTGAAGGTTTTCAAACCAGCTCTGTTGCTGGTTTTTATTATTATTTCATCTCAACTTGTTTTTAGCCAGAAATCTGACTTAACTGAAAATGATGTTATTAAGCAGGCAGAAAAACTTTTCGACGCTAAAGATTATCAAGGGGCTATTCCGCTCTACGCACAACTGGTGAGTGTACATCCTGATGAACCTTTATACAATTACAGGTTTGGAGTATGTACACTTTTCGGTGACAGGAAAGATAAAAAGAAACCCATCAGGTATTTGAGCTATGCAGCACTTTCAATGACTAACAACCGGGAATTGTTTTACAATTTGGGACTGGCATTTCATCAAAATCAGGAATTTGCAAATGCCATGAAATATTATAATCTTTACCTTGCCAAGCTTGCACCCAATGCACCTGAACGTGCTAAGATACTTGAAAAGGTCAACGCCTGTGTAAATGGTTTGACGCTTGAACATAAACACTTGATATCAGAGGTAATCTCTAAATCTGAATTTCAAAAAGATAACTTTCACAGGGCTTACAATGCAGAAGACCTGAATGGAGCATTGGTAATAAAACCTGATATGTTTAAAACCAGCAAAGAAAAAAAATCAGGAGAGCAAAGTTTTGTTTTTATTTCAGAGCCCAGAACTGTCCTTTACTATTCGGGATATGACAATGATGCAGATAGTAAGGATATTTTTAAAGTTGAGATGAATGACAAAGGTGACTGGGGAAAACCTGAAAAAGTTTCTGAAACAATCAACACTCCGTTTGATGAAGATTATCCGGTTTTAACTGATAACGGAACTACGCTTTATTTTTGTTCCAAAGGTCATAACTCACTCGGTGGTTACGATATTTTTAAATCGAAGTTAGATACTGCCTCCAATACTTTTAGCCAGCCTGAAAATATGGGAGCAGGTATCAATTCTCCATTTGATGATATTTTATTTGTTGTAGATAAGGAGAACAAATGTGCATATTTTGCTTCTGATAGGGATAATTTGAACGGTTCGATAAATGTTTTTAAAGTAAAATTAATGGGCAGTTCATATGAAAATGAACATTTTTTGGCTCATGAGCAGAATTTAAGAAATGCTTTTCCCGATAAAAAGGAAGTACAACCTGCACCTTCATCTGAATCCCAAAACCTGATAGCCAAAAACGAAAACATTCAGCAAGAACAAAAAACTTCTGTACAACAAACCTCGAATCCCTCTGAGAAAGCTGCTAACATGATGTCGGACAGGACAAAATCGCACAAACTGGCCGATAGTTCTTACCTGGTAATTGCCAAAACTAAAACACTTATTCGTGATCTGACCAATAAAAGGGATAGGGCAAATGCCATCTCAAAGCGTAAAGGTGACGAGGCGAAGAGGATGGAACAACGTTACGACGAATGTGTAGCCGGTCTTGCAGTAATTGATAATGAGGAAGAATTCAAAAAAATACTTGATAAAGCAGTTAAGTTTAAGGAAGAAATATGCCAATTATATCAAAGGTCGAATCAGGCCAATATGATTGCATGGAATCTGGGTAGACAATTAAAAACCAAAAACAAAGAGCTTGTCAATTTGAAGGACAATGCAGGAAAAATCCAGACTACCTCCGTTTCAGGAACCTATGAGGAAACACTGATTTTGTATACCAGTTTTAAAAATCTTGTTAGCGTGGCAGATACCATAACTGATTTTACTGAGCAAGTAATGGCCATCACAAATGATAAAGCCAGCTATGAAATTCCTGAAAGCGAGTTTGCATTTGTAGCAAAATTACTCGATGGATTTAACAACAATACCTTGTTAGCGGAAGTAAAAACCACCAAACCGGCTATTGAAGAAAATGTCCCCATAGTAGTTGTGGATAATAGAACGCATTCTTCCGGAGGTGAAATTGCAAATATGGAACCCATTGTTCCTAAAACAAAGCCGCTAAAACTTGTTGAAAATATTAATTACGAAAAAATCCTACTAACTAATTCTGAACAGTTTGATGAATTGCTTGAAATCAGTTTTAAAATTGACTATATCCTGGAACCTTTTCCTGTAATAGCGCCCATACATTATCAGTTATTGGCGTTTGGGAATATCGAGCCGGATGAGACAGAATTGCAGTTAAGCTTTTTTATTGACCGGATTGATCCTTTAAAAGTGGTTAAACAATTTGATTTGTATCAGTTAACATATAACGATGAATTAATTGAAGAAACCAATGATGTTGAAGTTGATTTTAATGTCGATAAAATTAAAGCTCTTGAAATAGCATCACCTGTTAACATTGGTGAATTAGCATTCAATACAACCGAACCTGATGAGACTGAGTTGGAAATAAATCTAGCAATTGATCAGGTTGAAGCTATACAATTAGTGGATCAAATTGATGTAAATCAACTAGCATTTAATGACATTACTTTTGATCAGGAATCCGACCTGGAAATAAATTATGATATTGATATAATTGAAGCTTTCGATATAGTTTCTCAGATAAATACTGGCGAGCTGACCTTCAATACTATCGAACCTGACGAAACTTATCTGGAGATAGATCTGGCAATTGATCAGGTTGAAGCAATTAACATTGTTTCTGAGATTAGCGCCAATGAATTAGCTTTCAATACCGTCGAACCAGATGAAACATACCTGGAAATAGAT
>JAIOTR010000117.1 GCA_021106665.1 Bacteroidales bacterium | reverse complement strand
GCTTTTTTGTTTTTTGAAACACCATACATTGCAGCTTCAACCAAATGCTCTTCAAGTGCCACCCTATTGCTGTGCTCATAACGGTGGAATTTTAACAGACCCTTTGGAAGTTTACCATAATCCAGACCTTTATCGCTGAGTAAATATTCAATTATTACAGAAAATTCTTTACTTGATAATTTTTCCTCCAGGTCAAATCCATCCATTAGCAGCGCCTCCTTCAGATCCTCATAAAAAGCAAAATCTTTTATCCTGTGAATAAAGTTATTAACCGAGTTAAAGCTTTTATCCTCAAAGAACTCCGATGAGGTTGATTCGCGCTCCAGGAAATTGAAAAGATTTTTAAACATCCTGCTGGCAGCTCCAGAAGCGGGTACAAACTTTATTATGTTAAGATCACGGCAAGTACCTTCATAATATTTAACAAGATCGTTGATGGAATTTTCCGATAACTTTTCAATACCATTCCCAATGATAGCAGGTTTTACAAGATTAGTAAAAGGAAATCCCTTTATAAATTTTTCGTTTTGATTTTCTATCGTTTCCAGATCAATTCCTTTGGCTTGAATTTGATTTAGATCATTTTTATCAAACATTCTTATAAAATTGTATAATTCAACTTTTCCATTAATTCTTTGTCAAGGAACTTATTGATTTGCTCAATATGTTCAGGACGTAATTTCATTCTCCATCTTTCGTGAAGATAATATTCTTTATGAAATTTTTGGTGTTTTATTCCATGCTTGTTGGTAAGCAGGTTATTAATACTTTTATAAAAGGCAGGTTTTTCAAGCCCGTATTTTTCAGAAAGATTGTCTAAAGTTTTATTTGGATCTTTCAAAATATCCTCATACTTGATGATTTCAAGGTTCTTAACAAAATCCTTCAATTTAAAGTAAGATCCATTCTTAGTATTCCACATAACAGCAGGATTCCTATAGTCTCCGTATGAGTATTTTATAAAATCTTTAAAACTAAGATTTCTCAGTGACTCGTGATGATAGGGGCGTTTATGCATTGACAGCAACCAGGAATATGGATTTTTAACAAGGCATAAAAAAATAACATCTTCTTTCATTTTCCCGGTCAGTTCATCTTCAGAAGGAGCCACCCTGTGCTTCCATCCCAGATCATAAGTATCCAGATTTTTTACATCCAGATTCTTACCAATTAGCCACTCCAAAAAAATTGTCCCGGAATTCCTGGCCCCATAAATCTTTACATACTTCATTAATCTTCAATTTAGTATTGCTCCAGTTAAAGGGCACAAAATTAATAAATTCTTAGCTTGAGAATTGTAAATAATCAAAATCAATTGCACCAGGTTAAATAAATAGCAAATATTTTTTCTTGATTGTTGAAAATTATTACTTTTGCACTCCTTTTTAAGCCCAGGTGGCGGAACTGGTATACGCGCATGGTTGAGGGCCATGTATCCTTACGGTTGTGCAAGTTCGATTCTTGTCCTGGGCACTTATAAAGTTCGAGGTTTGAAGTTCGAGGTTTGAAGTTTATGTGGACCATAACTTCAAACTCCAAACCTCGAACTTCGAACTGTTTTAGCCCAGATGGCGAAATTGGTAGACGCGCTGGTTTCAGGGACCAGTTCTCGCAAGGGAGTGCAGGTTCGATTCCTGTTCTGGGCACAAGTATTTTCATAAAGTCTTGAATAACAAATCATTCAAGACTTTTTTAATTTTTGCGGAATATAATTGGGGAATAATAATTACTTATTTTAAATTTCCGAAAAAGTTCTTGCAAAATCTTTACAATCCCTAATAAAAGAAATCCACTCTGGTTTGAGTCCTCCCGGGTTCTGGATTCAATTCAACATCACAGAGCTCCCATAGGGGTCCTTCCTGTTTTGTGCACAAAGTTAACGCACTAAAAATCACTACTAAAAATCAGCATATTACGGTTTTGGGATTTGCAATTTGGGTGCTGCAAGCTATGTTTGTGGTATGTTTATACGCAAAAACAGGAATAGGAGCGGCTCAGTCAGCATCCAAATAATTTCAAAAGTCAATCGACAATATAAAGTAATAAAGACAGTTGGATGTGCCAAAATCAAAAGAGGTCAAGACCAAACTTCTAAATCCAACACCGAACCAATCTCAACTTATAAATATGAAATTTTGAATTGTGGGTCATGCATTGCACAAAAAAGGAAAAATGGTTCTAAATTTTTTTACTCAATAAATATTAATTCCATTTTACTTATATTTTCTGATAGATTTACACTTTAGCTTTTTTAACAAAACAGTCTGAATTTATTAGACGGGAAATAATATCCAGAAAAAGTTAATTGAAAAAGAATTTATTTAAATTTAAAGTTCAAATTTAAATTATAACAGCAGAATTCTCTTTTTATTCACCAAAATTTATGGAGCATAATTCGAATAATAGTTGTTATAGTTATAGTAATCAGTGTAATAATTACTGTAATAATCACTGTAGTAATCACTGTAGTAATCATAATAATCACTATATTTATCACATGATCCAATAAATATCACACCAGTCAGGCTTCCTGCAGCCAAAATAGCCATACGTTTTAAGGCTTCTCTTCTTTGCAGGGAATTACTTTTTTTTAAAATTTCTTTCTTTTGCTTTTCGGGGGAAGTTCCCTTAGAATTGTTTGATTCAATTTTTTTCATGACAGATATTTAAAAAATTGGCAATAATTCGATCTCAAATATATAACTTTTCTTAATACAAATTCAAAAATTATTGAATATTAATCTTGCTAATTGTTTGCTTTACAGGCATAAAATCTGCATATAATCCGGTTACAGGTTCAAAATATTTCTCCATAAAAATTTTAAGTGCATCACAACTTGGTGACTTATGCTTGAAATCATGATTAACCATGTATGCATCCAAAGGGCATCCACCATGACAAATTCCCCAAAACCTGCAATCAATACAATCAGTTTTAGGTAAAACAGATTGACGATCAGTCAAAAGGTCACGGTTATTATTGTTCAAAATTTGTTCGAATGTATAATCATTCAAATTCCCATATGACAAAACATTGTAGTCACCAGATCTTCCACACTGCGAAGTTTGACCCTCTGGTCCGATATATAGCCATTCATAATTACATTCACCAGATGTCTCGCACAACAAAGACATTTCTTTGTCCCTTACATTTCTCATTAATCTGGCAAAAGGTTGAATATTTGGATATCTGTCAATGTTTTTAAACCAAACAGGAAATATAACGCCCAAAAAATCTGCAAATTCTTCTCCTGTTATTCCAAGGTTATGCTTATAATCTCCAAAAGTTTTTATTTGATTAAAATTGGGTGAGGAATTAATATTTAAGTTGGTTAAATAATAAAAAATTTCAAGTGGAATCTCTAAAGATTTTTTATGTACAACATATATAACTCCCCATCTAATTTCATTTTTAGCAAGTAACCTGATTCCTTCCATGAATTTGTGGTTATAAGCTTTCGAATCTCTTTTTATTCCAAATCCCCTTATTTTTGGAATAGGTTCAAAACTGGTTCCAATTTGATTAATTCCCAACTCTTTAAAAACATTGATAATTTCTTGGTTTATTATTGTAAGATTAGATTGAACCTGGTGCTTGATTCTGCTTTTTGTAGTTGGGCAAAATTCATTTTGTATATCCAAAGCAATCTTGAAATATTCTGCACCAAGCAAACAGACTTCTCCTCCATGCCATGTAAATGTAATGTTTTTATCATGATTATCCAGCAAATATTCATTCATCCGGATAAAAATCAATTTTAACAAATCATAATCCATTATCTTATCCTGATGCTTTTTTATCACATCGCAATAAATGCAATTTGAATTACATTTTTCAATCGCTTTAAAAATTACAACTGCCATAATTTATTTCCGGTATTATTTTTCCGTTTGTAAAAATGTTCAGCAGCATCAAGAAAATCAGAAAAGAACACTTGACATCCATTTTGTTTATCATCCTCTTCCGAAAACTTTCCTAAACAAATTCTAAACGCAGGGCAAAATGCACATTCATTCATGCTTAACATTACATCATACCTCGAATTTATATGATACTCATATTCCTGTTTATGAATGATAGATTCGATTGATTCTACACCTGTTGAAATAAAATTCCTGTTAATCAAATCTTCATAACAAAGTGCAATTTGTTCCTTTTCATTCAGATGAAGGTATCTGGTAGCATTATTGAAATAGACAAAATTATAATCTATGTATTCTGAAGTATCATAATTAGAAGCTACATAAGAGAATGGTTCAATAGGAGCATGATTGGTTTGGCTGTAAATTGCATGATGCATTAAATCATTTAGAGATTCCCAATCAATTGGTCTATCACCAAAAAACAATCCACAGGCAATCCCAAGTGAGGACAATATTCGTATTCCGGTAAAATTTTCCTTTAAATCCGAAGAAAGAAAAATTCTAATATTCAATTTGTTTAATATATCCAGTTTAGGTATTAAGTTTTTAAAACCGCCAAATTCACTTGAATAAACACAAAGCGGAATATTCTTCCATTCCTTTTTGAAGGTTATTGAGGATAAGGCAATAGGGGAGTTTAATTGTATAGCATGCAATTTATTATGCTTGCTTACTCCACGATGTATCAATTGGATTTTATCCTGGTCATCAGTTTTAACCACAAGAGTTTTTTGTTTTAACTTTTCTAACAATTCTTCATTGTATGGTGTCACCAATATTTGTTCAATCATAAATTAACCTCCTTTGGTGTTGTTGGAACCTCGTTATTAACATTGTTTATTAAATGAGCAATACATCCACCCTTACATAATCCTGCATCCCGATGTATACAATCATTGCAATTTTCAAAAATACCACCTGATTCTGACCTGATTTTAGTATGTATTTCATCATAAAAACTTTTAACCTCCTGAAGTGAATTAAAATCGAAAATGGATTTCTTATGAAAATTGGATAAAGGAAAACACGACCATAACATCATATCGGGGCCAATGTCAATGGCTGGTCCACACTTAAAGGATAGCTTTCCATTACTTGATTTGTAGAGTACACCGAGTTGCTCATCGCTAAAAATACACAATGGCATTCCACAATCAAATCCAAAGGTAATTTTGAGCCTTGATAAGTCTCGAGCAAAACTTAAAAACTGTTTCGCAAGTCTGGGTAAATCTTCTATAGAAATTGTGCTATTGGCCTCACCTGGTATTGGATGTGCAAGACCAACCCTGATATGTGGTTTCAAATTATATATATTGATTGCTTTAAGAATATAACTGATATCAAAATCAAGTGCAAAGAGGTTGATGCCAGGGGTTGTTAGATGACCAAAAGTGTTTAAAAATTTATCAATTTTATCCAATTCTGTAGTCGTTGAAATATCAGGGTGATTCAGATTACAGGTAAAAGATAATTTCTCAATCGACATTTCACTTAGAAATTTACAAGCCTCTTTTAACTTTTCGTCAGTCAGTATACCGCTTGTAAATACATGTACATGAAAATTTCTTGCAATCAAATAGCTTACAAACTCTACAAAATTGGGATGTAATGTAGGTTCGCCACCAAGTAATGCAATATGACGCTCATTTGAGATTTCGTGAAAATCTGCAATATAAATCAGATTATCCCAACTTAAAAAATCAGAATCAGAATCTTCCATATGTTTTTTAGCAAAACAATACGGGCACGACCTGACACATTTTTCGGTTAATAATATATTCGCCATACTAAAATGGAATAAAAACTAAATATATTATTGCGATTTTTCTTATCTCAAGATGATTCATTCCAATAGCCATTTCCAATTTGATCCATTCATTATCAGAAGGCAAATGCCAACTAGTTGGGCAAATACCATGCACTCCAGATGATGTGGCGTAATATATTATTCAAAGTATTCAAACCCATCAATTATATCAAGGTAAACACCATCAAAATCAGCATCAATAATTTTCTTTAAATATGAATCATCATTTCCATAAATAATATCTTGCCATTCACTTTCCCAATATTTAACTTTGTAATTACCTTCCCAATCAGGATTTTCTGCTTCAATCCACGAAGGCCAGTTTGAGTTCCAGCTTGCTTGCCAGTAATATCTATAATCTTCAGCTTCACCAATTGACATATATGAAATGACCAATCGTTTTCCTCCATTTGCTTTATTTTTTAGCTGGTTGATTTCTGCAGTTGTAAATTCTGAATCGTCGTTTGAGAATAAATCCATTATCAGAAGGTCGTAGTTTGTTGATGTGATGGCATTAATAAATTCCTGCTTTGAATTGAAATTTTCCGGATTGATAAGATAAAGGAAATTTTTCACTTCTGATAAAGTTGTAACAATAACATTATTCTCTTCATAAATCGGAACCGGATAATCAGGAATATTGTTCAGCTCTCTTTCATCGGCAGCAAATGAAACATATCCCACATTATTATTTAGATTGTAGGAATCATCCATATGTGAATGTGTCGAACAATAATCCGTTACCAAAATTGTATTTCCCGCACTTTTTGATTTATCTAAAAATGCACGCAACCAGGGAATTTCATTTGCAGGTGTGGGTTGGTCATCATTCTCATATCCGTAAAACAGATCTTCCTGTCCATGTCCGTCGACTGCATTTACATAAGAGGTATGTAATGGCCCGTCTTCTTCTGCATTGCTTGTTACCAATTCAACACCATTTTGCGGGATAATTAAAAAATCTGCATTGGATGTTTTGGCATACTCGCTTATACCGATCACAAAATCCCGCATTTCCCGTTTATAATAGGTATCGGATGAATAATTATCATCTTCTTCTTCTTCGTTGCAAGAGAAGAAAATTATTATAACTGCCAAAATAAGAATCATTTTTTTCATTTTACTTGTTTTTGATTAATGTTCTATATTTATCTTAATTGATACTAACGGCCCTGTGGAAGGATAGTGCGTACCATTCAATTCTATAATTTTATTATAGTTTTAGTTTCAATTTTAGTTCTTAATAAAATTAGTTCAATTTTTTGTTTTAACTGGTTTAATT
>JAIOTR010000363.1 GCA_021106665.1 Bacteroidales bacterium | reverse complement strand
TTAAAATTTCAAGGCTTTGCATAACATTCTGATAATTATCAAAAGGTTCGCCCATCCCCATATAAACAATATTGGTCAGGGCTTCTCTTTCGGGCAGGCTTCTGATCTGATTCACGATTTCACCTGCAGTTAAATTCCCCTGGAATCCTTGCTTCGCTGTCATACAAAAACGGCATCCCATACGACAACCAACCTGGGAAGAAACACAAAGTGTTGCCCTGTTTTTATCAGGAATATAGGCTGCTTCAATAAAACGGTTGTCTTTAACCGGAAATAAATATTTTTTTGTTCCATCAGTGGAAACACTTACCGAACTATGAGCAACTAATCCTATTTCAAAATTCTCCTGTAGAACGGTGCGCATTTTTTTGGATAGGTTTGACATTTCATCAATGGAAGTGATGTTTTTTTTATATAACCAATCTGCAATTTGTTTGGCTGTAAAAACAGGTAACTGAAATTTAATAACCAGTTGTTTTAACTGATCCAATGTTTTACCAAATAGCACTTCCTGCATCAGATTTTCATTTATTTAACAAAGATAATATAATCTGAAATTGACCTGTAATTGCTAAAAAAATTCAAATTGAATAGTGAATCTTATAATTTTTTTGTATTTTTATACCAACTTATAATTTTGATAGCCATGAAACTATTAGTAGCCATTGATTTTTCAGAAGTCACAGAACTTATTTTAGAAAAAGTTGAGGAAATTGCTTTAAAAACCGGAGCAAAAGTTTGGTTGATCCATGTTGTTCGGCCAGAACCTGATTTTATCGGGTATGAAGTTGGGCCCGATTCGGAAAGAAATTTTATGGCAAAACGATTTCGCGATAAACATGTTAAAATTCAAGAAGTTTCCGAAAAACTTAAAAAGAGAGGAATTAACATAACTCCTTTACTGGTTCAAGGGCCAACAGTTGAAACTATTATTGAGAAAGCTAAAAAACTCAATGTGGATATGATCGTTTCAGGCTCTCATGGACATGGAAGAATGTTTTATATTATGGTTGGAAGCACCAGTAAGGGTTTAATAAAAAAGTCTCCTATTCCAATGTTGATAATACCTGCTAAGAAAAATTAGAGTCTCCAATTCTTAATTGCTGGAAACCATTATTCAAATGCACTTATCCCGGTAATATCATGCCCGGTGATCAACAAATGAATATCATGGGTTCCCTCATAAGTAATCACCGATTCAAGGTTCATCATATGGCGCATCATCGGAAAGTCATCAGTAATTCCCATAGCACCAAGAATTTGCCTTGACTCACGCGCAATATCCAGTGCCATTTTTACATTATTTCGTTTTGCCAAAGAAATTTGTGCAGGAGTAACTTTCCCCTGATTTTTTAATTCACCCAGTCTCCATGCTAATAGTTGTGCTTTAGTTATTTCTGTTAAAAACTCTGCTAATTTTTTTTGTGTAAGCTGAAAAGAGGCAATGGGCTTTTTAAATTGCTTGCGTTCCAGTGCATAATTTAATGCAGTATTGTAACAATCCATGGCTGCACCTATTGCACCCCATGCTATTCCATACCGGGCTGAATTCAAACAACTCAACGGACCTTTTAATCCTTTTACATTGGGCAACAAATTTTCTTTCGGAACTTTAACGTTATCAAATACCAGCTCTCCGGTAACCGAAGCACGTAATGACCATTTACCCGTTGTTTCAGGAGCGGTAAATCCCTTCATCCCATTTTCAACGATCAAACCCCTAACTATTCCATTTTTATCTTTTGCCCATACTACAGCAATATCAGCAATGGTAGAGTTGGTGATCCACATCTTAGCTCCATTCAATAGATAATGATCACCTTCATCCGTAAACTTAGTTTCCATACTACCCGGGTCTGAACCATGATTGGGTTCTGTTAAACCAAAACAGCCTATGATCTCTCCAGTTGCCAATTTGGGTAAATATTTATTTCGTTGCTTTTCCGAACCAAATTCAAAAATGGGATACATCACCAAGGAAGTTTGAACAGAAGCAGCACTTCTAACTCCTGAATCGCCTCTTTCTAATTCGGTCATGATCACACCATAAGAGATATAATCCATGCCGGCTCCTCCATATTTTTCAGGAATGAAAGGTCCGAAAGCACCTATTTCTCCCAACTCTTTAAATAAGTGCATCGGAAATTCATGCTTTTGCGCTGCTTCTTCGATGATGGGTATAACAGACCTGTTTACCCAATCCCTTACAGAACCTCTAATAATTTTATGTTCATCTGTTAAAAGGTCATCAACTCCGAAATAATCTACCGGTTTATATGTATACATAATGCAGGATTAATTTTGAGTGGGTAAAGATATAAAAAGGGATAATAAAGTACTTTGCTAAAGGCATTCCTTCGGAAAAAGTGAGCTAAAATATAAAGTGCCGAAAGTTTAGCATTAGAAATAATCAGATCATAAATACTATAGCTTACCAGAACAAAGCATATAAAACCACCAGAATTACACTAATAACAACAGCGCTGATGTTAAATACAGGGTCTGTTTCGAAAAGTTTTTTTGTTAAGATAATTCCCTTTTTGTCCGGAGCACCTCTTTTTTCAAGATAGCTTATGATTGCTATTACGGCAATGGTCAACAAAC
>JAIOTR010000183.1 GCA_021106665.1 Bacteroidales bacterium | reverse complement strand
GTGTTACAATATATATTACTACTCCGGTAATGGATTATATTACTATAAGTGGATCAGGTTCAGTCGAAACAATTAATCACTTCCCGGATATGCCGGATGTGTATCTAAAAATCAGTGGTTCAGGTCACATTTCAATGGATGTGGATACTGATCAGATTGAGAGCGAAATTTCGGGTTCGGGGTCTATCCATCTTTCCGGAAGTGCAACTGAGCAGTTGATAAATATCAGTGGCTCCGGTAATGTCCATGCATTTAATCTCGTTACTAATGAAACTTTTATAAAAATAAGTGGTTCAGGTTGTAGCGAAGTTTATGTTGAAGAAATTTTGGATGTGAAAATCTCAGGAAGTGGAGATGTTTATTACAAGGGAAATCCTCAGATAAATGTAAACATAAGTGGCTCGGGTGCTGTAATAAATTCCAACTAGAAATATCTTTATTAAGTTTGTCGAAAAGGCTGAGATCAGAATTGTTGCGTTTGCATCAATAAATAGGTTTCAGTTTTTTTTATTAATTTTTTTTCCCTCTATTCAAAAAATTATTATACATTAGCAATTGATTTATAGCCATATTACTTTCATTATTAACCTTAATTGCCTGTAAATCTGAATGATTGACAGCAATTGGGTAGCTATTTTCTAATTGTTGATATGTAAATATAGTGGATAATATTTAATCTTATTTAAATTATGGGACGACCTCCAACCAGGCCAAAGAAGTATCGAGATGGTTTTTATATTGAGGTAAGGCGCAAAGGCGAAAAATCCGGGATAAAAATTTATCGTGACACCAGGGAGAAGATGATGCAGGCATACGATGAATTTAATAAATTCAAGGATGTGATAATCCTCGGTGAAATGAAATTCGGTAAATGGATTGATGAACCGATAAGTAACTTCGCTAAGAAATAATTAAGGTTAAAATTAAATCGGGAAACTACAGCACCTTTCTAACAGCATCAATTATAGTTCCGTCAACCCATTTGATTACCGCTACTATTTCATCACTTAAATTCGGCTTTTCAGGAACACCGCAAATCTTTTCGGCTTCTTCTTTTAATTCTTCTATGGTTTTAATTGATAGATCCGAATCTTTAAGTTTCTCAATTAAATCTTTTCTCTTCGGATTTATAGCAATGCCTCTTTCGGTAACAATAACATCAACCAGCTCACCGGGTGCGCAAATTGTTGTAACCTCATCTTTAACAACAGGCACCCTATCGCGAAATAGCGGTATAGGCAGGATAGTACATTTGGAAAACAGGCAATTCTGCCAGCCACCAATACCGTGCAGCAAATAACCATCTGAATGGGTTACGACATTTGCATTAAAATTAATATCTACCTCTGTTGCCCCAAGGATCACCACATCTACCATTCCTGCAAAGTTTCCTTTACCATGATAATTATAACTGGTGAATGGGCTTGTATTCACATGGCCTGGATTCTCCCTCATTGATCTTACGCCTTCCAGGTCGAAAGTTTGTCCATCGAGGATATATTCCACCAATCCGTCCTCCAGCATTTGAACCGGATATTTATTGCTCCCGGCACGTATAAAACGGGCTTTCCAGCCTCTTTCCTTAAGCAACTCACTAAAAAATATTCCGATGGATAGGGCGGTACCACCGGCGCCTGCCTGGTATGAGAATCCGTCTTTTACAATTCCTGCCTGATCACAAAATTTTGCAGTCATTTCTGCAATCAGTAACCTGTCAGGACTTTTTGTAATCTGGGTTGTGCCTGATATAATTTTTTCAGGGATACCCACTTTATCAACTTCAACCACATAATCCACATAATTTCCATGAATTTGCCATGGAATGCAAGGAAATGAAACAAGGTTGTCAGTAACAACGATTACTTTATCAGCATACTGAGAATCAGCAAGCGCAAAGCCCAATAATCCACATGCAGCAGGGCCGTCCACACCGTTGGCATTTCCGAATGGGTCAGCAGACGGGGCTGCAATTATAGTAATATCTATCTGTACTTCTCCATCCTGTACAGCTTGATAACGGCCACCATGTGAACGCAGAACGCCCAATCCTTTCATTTTTCCTTGTGAAGCAAACCTGCCCAGCGGCCCGTTCATACTTCCTTCTATCCGGTTAATTGTGCCATCTTCAAGATAAGGAATTAAATGCTCGTGACAAGGAAATGATGCTGATGGATACCAGCGAAGGTTCTTTACACCCATTTCATTTGCTATATCAAATATCTGATTCGCAATTATGTCGCCATTTCGGAAATGATGATGTGTAGAAATGGTCATTCCATCTTTTAATCCTGCTTTAACCAGCGCTTCTTTTAAAGATGAAACAGTTTTATTCCCGTCAGAAGGATAATTTGCACAGCTAGCAATTCTGGGTGCATATTTTCTCCCGGTAGGGAAATGTTTTCCAACACCTTTAAATGGAATATGTTCTTCCCCGTTGACAATAGTGGGAACCATTCTCCCAACAGCATTTTTAACCAGTTTATCGTATTTTTTCATATTTTCTATTTTGTTGAGACACGTACATGGCTCTGCTCTTTAACGTTGAGACAAGGCATGCCTTGTCTTTACTATATATCTTTTCTCCAGTTTTTTTCTAAAAGCCCGAGTGAAATTGCCAGGTCAACAGTTTTCTGCGCACGCTTTACAACAGGAGCATCTATCATTTTTGATCCCAGAGAAACCACGCCCAGACCTTTCTCGTTTGCTTTTAGAAAAGCATCTACTATTTTTTTCGCTTTTTCAATTTCAGGTTGATCAGGAGCAAAATTCTCATGAATAACCCTGATTTGCCGGGGATGAATGCAACCCATACCATCAAAACCTAGTGATTTGGATACCAGCACATTTTGTTTCAATGCTTCCATATCTGAAATGTCGGAAAAAACTGAATCGATGGCCTGAATTCCTGCCGCTTTAGCTGCATTTACTACCATGCTGCGAGCAAAAAATGATTCAGTTCCTTTATTGGTTCTCCGGGTTCCTAAATCAGCAGTATAATCTTCAAGGCCAATAGCAATGGAAGCTACATTATCCGCAGCGCTGGCTATTTCGTATGCTTTGATTACACCCAAGGCGCTTTCAATAATAGGCATTAACCAAATATCCCCTTTTATTCCCTTTTCCTTTTTTATTGAATCTATCCTTTTATTTACGGCAACGATCTGATTTTTACTTTCACATTTAGGAACAAGAATAAGGTTCACATTATGCGGCACAATAAAATCAAGATCATCAAGCCCTTGTGGAACCTGGTTGATCCTGACCATCCGTTCAGCGCCATAATAATTTACTTCTCTCAATGCATTTCGAACAACAAAACTTGCTTCAAATTTTTTATCCGGGGCTACTGCATCTTCCAAATCCAGAATGATGCCATTAGGATTGTGAATACCGGCATTAAGCATAAGGCTTGGAGTATTACCTGGTAGGTACAACCTTGAAAACCTGAAAGCATCTTTTTTTGTCTGATACCGGTTTTCTGGAATTAATTCCAAAAGAAATTCTTTGTCGGTTTTAATTAGTTTTTTGATCGAAGCTTCAATTCTGGCAGCTAATACAAAGGGCAGTGCACCAGAATCTACGATAGTTATTTTCGCATTATTTATTTCAAAATGGTTTAGGATATCTTCAACCAGCTTGTTTATAGAATTTCCAAACATTGGTTTTACCTTGCTTTGAAGCAAAATCTGAAGTCCTCCTTCTTTCGCTAATTCAAGATTTACAAAGCAATCTGATCTTACACGGTCACCCTTATTTCCTGCAAATGCAATATTTTGAGCTGATACATTCATGATAAACAAATTAAAAATTAAGATCGTCAAAATTATAATAATTCAACATCACAACAAGAATATTTCTGGTTTTTGTTAATCAATACTTTTGGATATAAAGTACTGATTTATAATATGAATCTGTTTTTTATAAAAACTGACAATAATTTTTATTGATTATAAATTATTGAAATTATATCATGAAATAAGTAGCTTTGCCAAAAAATTGAAATAATGAGCAAAAAAGTATTTAGGATAGTATTTTCACTGATCATAGCTGGTACAATAATATTTATTTATTCTTGTAATAAAGATAATACAGCGCCTGAAATTACTATAATTGGTAATAACCCTGTATATAGTTGTTTTGGACTGGATTATCAAGACATGGGAGCTACTGCCATAGATAATGAAGATGGGGATATCACACACAAAATCAACACAACCTCTAATGTTGATATTGAAGCTAT
>JAIOTR010000173.1 GCA_021106665.1 Bacteroidales bacterium | reverse complement strand
TCAACCCCTGTTGGAGATATTTCAGAACCAAAAGCTATTGTTAATCTTTTTGGGGAACATGCCTATAAGATTGCGATTAATTCAACAAAATCCATGACAGGCCACTTGCTGGGTGCAGCCGGTGCTGTTGAGGCTATTGCTTCTGTTTTAGCTATTAAAAATAGTTTTGTTCCTCCCACAATTAATCATTTTACCGATGATCCGGAAATTGATAATAAACTCGATTTTACCTATCATAAGGGTAAGAATAGAGAGATAAATTACGCACTCAGTAATACTTTTGGCTTTGGCGGCCATAATGCTACTATTATATTTACAAAATTCAATGATTAATTTTTCACTTTGAATTTATTAGTTCCATTTACTATATTATTATCTTCTGACAAGAATCTTTATTATTCGATCCGTAATATCTTCGGATTTTATCCCAGGAATATTTATCTTTATCAGCTTGCTTTTCGTCACAAGTCTGCTGCAAAAGAAATTTTAAATGGTATAAAAATCAGCAATGAACGGCTTGAATATCTCGGAGATGCTGTTTTAAGTTCAATTGTTGCTGATTACCTTTTTAAGAAATTTCCTTATAAAGAAGAAGGTTTCCTAACCGAAATGAGGGCCAGAATTGTAAGTCGTTCCCGTTTGAATAAGCTTTCAAAGAAACTGGGATTTGATAGGTTGATTAAATCGGAAACTGTAAACAAACACAGTAAATATCTGCATGGTGATGCTTTCGAGGCTTTTGTCGGAGCCTTGTATATAGACAGAGGATATAAGTTTGCGAAAAGAATTTTAATTAATAGGGTCATTGAAGTTCATTTCGATATTGACAAACTGGAGAATGAAAATGTAAATTACAAAAGCCAGCTGATTGAGTGGTCGCAAAAAGAAAAAATTCCCGTTGAATTCAAGGTGTTGGATGAGATTGGTAATGGATATGGCAAACAGTACTTAATAGAAGTAATGATTGACAAAAAGATCTATTCGAATGGCAGGGATTACTCCATTAAAGGCGCCGAACAAATTGCAGCAGGAAAAGCAATGGAGAAACTGGAATCAGAAGAAAAGCTGTAAGAAAATTTTCAATTTGTATAATTTCTTTTCAGAAATCTCAAGATTTATTATTGAACTTATCTCTCTTTACTTTAATTTTGAATTCTACCTTTCGTTTTTAATATGCCCCGAAGATTAAAAATAGATATTGATTTCAGTCAGGATAACACACTGATCGGTATTTCATGCCATAAAAAGGACTACTGGGTTGCTTATAAACTTAATGAAAATCTTCATCTGAATTTAAAAAGAATTGATGACCTTCCGGTTTATAATTCAAAATTGGATTTATTAATTAGTTATACACTTTTTAATTATAATAATCCTGATACACATAATTGTTACTATTTTATTTCAAATTATAATCCTGAGGGAAATATGTTTCCTTCTTTAAAATCAATCGACTATTTTTTACTGATCAACGGATTAATCAATGAAAGTGAAGTTTCAGGTATGGTCAGCGCCATAAAGAAAATTCCTAATATTCTCACCGCTTTTAAGCATGATCTTAACAAGATCAATGACTCTGATGGATTTTTATCCGATTTGGAATTACATATTCTGGAAAAGATAGAGTTAAAAAAATAGTTTATTCCCCACTGTTTTTTCTTGTATTTTCAATTGAAGGATTGTCCATTTTCTTATTGGTAAGCCTAAGACTTAAAACAACTTCAAAAGTTGTATAAAAAACGTAAAGGATGAAAAAAGATATGATAAAAGGAACAACATCTTCACGATTTAACAGGGCATAAATAATGATGATTGTTAAATAAAAAATTAATTTTCCGAAAGTTAAAATCATGAAATAATTAATAAATGCACTGGTTTTTTTTTCAGAGACCCTGAGCAAGATATAATGCACGATGATTGTAACAGAAAGAAAAAAAGCATACAAAAAAGGTAGGGCGGGTGTCACAAAATTCTCTGGCAGGAAGTAAGCCACAGTAAAGCCGACAGCGGCGAGAATGAAGGTAAAGATTAAAAGCTTTTTAAGAAAATCGAAATATTTAAGTTTCATTTAATATTTTATAACGGTATTATTTTTTCTTCAAAAACTCTTTGGTTACAGAATAAATCGCCAAAACAACTGCCAGGATTGAAAGTGTAACTGTGAAAATCGGAAATGTCAATTCCAGCCATTCATCAATTTTAATCCCACCGAATACACCAATCAAAATAATCAGCAACATCTGAAAAGCGATGCTGGAATATCTTGCATAATTATTTAAAGAATTTTTCTTTTGGTTCTTGTTGTACATTTGGAGCAGGTGTGTTAGGCTTTTTTATTTCACTTCCACCCATATCACACGTTCCTGTAAACCTGGCGCCGGGTTCAATGGATAATTTACCAGTTACAACATCTCCATTTAGTTCTGCCGTTGATTTTAGCATTAATAATTGTTCTACGTTGATCTTGGCTTTAGTTTTTCCTGATATGTCGGCATTTTGGCAATTTACCTCACCTTCAATGCTGCCCGATTGCCCAATTACAATTTTTCCTTTGCAATTGATTGATCCGATTAGCGAGCCATCAATCCGAAAATCACCGTTGGCAGTTATTTCACCTTTTATCACTGTTCCAGCAACAATAGTATTCGGTTTGGTTTCTACTATGTTATTTTTAGACATCTTATTGTTTTTTTTGAATTATAAAATTACTAAAATTACTGTTCCGTTAAGTAATTCTGTTTAAAAAATGCTAAATATCTTGTAATATCTTTATCCTTATAAAAAATCGGGTAGTTTTCCTGGGCAATTACAAATGCATTGTATTCTTCCGGTTCCAGACCACCATATACGTATTCGTTCGAAATAATAGCATTATAATAATTCATTGACTTATTAATGGAATTAAAATTACCGACCATTATGAAATGTGTTGAAGCATCTAGTAATATATTTGTAATTGACAGGTTTTCGAGGCTGTAATATTTAATGTTAAAATCAGAAATTCTTACTTTTAGTGCATTAACATTTACATTTGTTCCATTCACCAAAAGTGCAAAGATTTGCTTGCTCCCAGGATCGAACTCATAGATTGACACATCAATGTATTCTTCTTCCGGTTCTTTGGTTTGGGTAGTATCTATCGGACCTTTAATATAATTCAGGAGATTTTGCGCCATCGGAATAACTTCACTCTCGGAATACTTCGCTATTAAATTTTCAAGAGCAACTTGCAGAGAATCTACAACTTCAATTCTCCCAAGAGCCAAAGCCCTAAGGTATTCGAATTTTGCCAATATATCCGGTGGTCCTTCAAATTCATTTAATGCCCGTGTGCTGTTGGAGTAAACTGTGTAATATCGTTCGTTTTGATAATGTTCATAAGTTTCATCATATAATCTTACCGCAAGGTTCTTTCGCGCTTCCAATTCTTTATAATAATTAGGATCGAGGAGTAGTTTGGCATAATCACTATCAGGGAAATGGGCAATTATGAGGGCTTTATATTCTTCAGCCATGTCGTAATTTTCCTGGTTGGTATATAATCTATATAGCTGATAATATACTTGTAAAATGTATTTATTTCCCGGAAATCGTTCAAGCAGGGTTTCAAAAGATTCGATGGACTTTGGATAATCATCAAGCTTATCTTTGTAAATAAATCCAAGATTATACAACGCCTCTTTAATTAATGAGTCGGAAAAAATTATCTGATCCTCATTAAAAGGCAGGTTTTGCAAATAATATTCCCTGGAGTGAGTGTCGTTGGAGGCTATGATAACACTGTCGGAAGACAGGCTGTCAGCCAGTGCATAGGTCTCTTCTTCTGTTTGTTCAAAAAATGATTGTTTATTTGATAATCTCCAGTTATCTTCCAATTTACGATTTCCCCATTTCTTCCTGAATTCAGTAAAACCAAAGCTTAATGCCTGCGGATTATAAAAATACCATGAACCACTGCCTGTAGGTCCTCCGATATTACTAATGCTGCCCAGGTCCTGATTGCCGCCGGTCATGGCTAATATTTCGTCAAGCTCCTTTTGTCTTTTCTCTTCTTCTATCACTTCCTCTATTATTTTGTCGATGATAGCAAATCTTTCCTCTTCTGACATACCCACAAGCATTTGCAAACTATCTTCAGTTTGAATAATAATGAGGTTGGTAACAAGTTCGGTAAGATATGAAGTACGGGCTTTTATTTTTTCATAATCCGGATAATCTTCAGGCATTACCTGAACTGCTGTGTCATAATAAGCCTGTGCCAATTCATAATCAGGAACACCAAAATATATGTCGCCTAATTTTAGAGATGAAGTTACTTTTTGATATTGGTTTGATTTCGAAGTTGCAACCGATAATCTCAAATAATCAATGGCGAGTGTATCAATTCCATCCTTAAATGCTATATCGGAAAGAGCATAATATATTTGATCGAGAAAATCTTTATTTTTATCCTCCTTTAGCATTTTTTTGAGCTTCTTTACAATGTCCTTACTGTTATCTTCATAGCGGGTATCATAACATTTCGCAAGATTAATGGCAGCATTAAAAGCCATTTCATAAGGTGGGTTTTTTTTGATAACCTGCCTGTAGTAATCCGAAGCTTTGTAAAGTTCATTCTGGTCTTGATAGATCTGGCCGAGAATAAATCGAACCCGGCTATCAATTGATTTCTTTTGGTTCAAATATAAGGCATCAATTAAGGGCTCAATTGCGTTGCTGTATTTTTCCTGATATATATATAGATCTGCCCGCACAAGGGGAAGTGCCTTTTGAACCTTATTGTCTATTTTGGGATTTTTATTAATTTCATTTTGAAGATTATCCAATATTGATTGGGCCCGTTTATATTTTCCCAGTTGATTATAACTATTTCCAAGCCAAAGCATGGCTTCATATTTAATCTCGTTTTCCTTGTATTCATTTATGACAAATTCAAAAGTACGCCGGGCTTTGTTGTATTCCTGCTTATGAAAGTATGATAATCCAATGAGCATGTAACTGTCATCAATCCATACGACCCATTCTTTCCTTTTAAAAAACATTGAATGCCTTTGAATGTTGATGGAAGCTTTTTCAATGGCTTTGTCCATATATGGATTAAGGGATTGTGCCTCAGCTTCAGTTCCGTAATTAAAAATGGGAAGAACTTTATTGTAGTTGTCTTGTACAGATTCTTCCATAATTGCCACCCCTTCGCGATAGCTTTCCCTACCATTCCAAAACATGTTGTAATGTCCTGTTACATTATGGTAAACCCTGCGGACGAATGTATTTTTTTTGGTCGAACAGGAAAAACTGGTTATTGTGAGAATGACCAGAATCAGTTGGATTATTTTATATGATTTTTGCCGGATCAAGATGGTTTCCTGTTAATTTGCTGCTTATTTACCTGATTTTAACTATTTAACTTATTTTTTACAAAAATATTTTATTTTACCTAAATAGCATATAAAATTATTGAAATGTATAATGAAATTGAATTTTTTTAGTTGCTCTTAGAATATATATAACTAAAAACAGGGTATCTGGATTAGTATTTTAAAATCAGGTATCTTTGCATTTTTGAATTTATAGTGGTTTATGGCAGATTCTTCAAAGAAAAGGAAAAAGAAATTCTGGATATACAAACTCCGGAATAAGTACAGGCTCGTCATCAGCAATGAAGAAACTTTTGAAGAAAAAATTTCTTTCCGGTTATCCCGGCTAAATGTTTTTGTTACAATAGGAACCGTAGCCATTGTATTAATAGTTGCCACCACTTTTCTTATCGCCTTTACTCCGCTAAGGGAATATATCCCCGGCTATACTGATGTAACCCTTACAAAACGTGTTATCGAATTAAAACGGTTAACAGATTCACTTGAAGTTGATTTTCGCCAGAAAAGTATCTATATTCAAAATATAAAAAATATCATCGATGGTAAGGAAATAGTTGAAGATACTTTAATGTATGTCGATCAGGATAATAGTTATAACAATATTCAATATACCCGCTCAAAGGAAGATTCGGTTTTAAGGCAGGAATATGAGAACGAAACATCCTATGACTTATACTATAATGATAATGAAGAGATTTCCTCTGCTACATCTCCGTTGAGTAGCTTTAACTTTTTTATCCCTTTAAAAGGTATAATTACGAATGAATTTGACCTTGTGAGGCAGCATTACGGAATTGATATCGTTTCAAAACAAAACGAAGCTGTTAAAGCAACATTGGAGGGAACAGTAATTTTTGCCGGCTGGACGCTGGAAACAGGTTACGTAATAACCATCCAGCACAAGGGGAAATTTATTTCATCATATAAGCATAATTCAGTACTGCTCAAGCAACAGGGGAACTTTGTTAAAGCAGGCGAGCCGATTGCCATTGTTGGTGAGTCAGGAGAGCTAACTACCGGGCCACATTTGCATTTTGAATTATGGTACAATGGGACACCGGTAAATCCAGAGGACTACATAGCATTTTAAAGAGTTAATCCATAATTGAAAAAGCGAATAGCCATATTAGGATCAACAGGTTCAATCGGAACTCAGGCGCTGGAAGTAATTGACCGGCAGGCCGACAAGTTTGACCTGGAGGTACTTTCCGCACTGAAAAATTCTGATTTGCTTATTCAACAGGCATTAAAATATAAACCCAACTCTGTTGTTATTGGACAGGACGATCTTTATAAACAAGTCTTTGATGCTCTTGATCCTTACGATATAAAAGTTTTTGCAGGCGAAGAATCCATCCGACAGATAGTTGAAATGGATTCGATAGATATAGTTTTGATTGCCATGGTTGGTTTTGCCGGTTTATTGCCAACAATTAATGCTATTAAAGCCAAAAAACAAATTGCCCTTGCCAATAAGGAATCGCTTGTTGTTGCAGGTGAATTGGTGACCAAACTCGCAGTTGAAAACAGGGTTTCTATAATTCCGGTTGATTCTGAACACTCAGCCATTTTCCAATGTTTAACAGGTGAAAATCCGGACGAGGTTGAAAAGATCTATCTTACAGCTTCAGGTGGGCCTTTCAGAAACTTAAGTCTGAAAGAACTGGAAAAAGTTACAATAAAAGACGCCTTGAATCATCCAAATTGGAATATGGGTGGTAAAATTACCATTGACTCGGCATCATTGATGAACAAAGGGTTGGAAGTAATTGAAGCAAAATGGTTGTTTGGTTTATCCATGCAGCAAATAGAAGTTGTTATCCATCCGCAATCCATTATTCATTCAATTGTTCAATTCAGGGATGGTTCTATGAAAGCCCAGATGAGTTTGCCGGATATGAGAATGCCGATTCAATATGCATTGAGTTACCCCGAAAGATTAACCAATGATTTTCCCCGCTTAAATTTTTCAGAAATACAGGAATTTACTTTTCAAATACCTGATATTAAAAAATTTCGTAATCTTGCACTCGCTTTTTTTGCGCTTGAAAAAGGTGGTAATTTGCCATGTGTGTTGAATGCTGCCAATGAAATAGCCGTAGAAGCATTTTTAAATAGCCGGATCAGTTTTTTACAAATGCCGGTAATAATTGAGAAATGCATTGAGTCGGCGAGTTTTATTAAATCCCCTACTATTCAGGATTATATTGATGTTGATTTTGAAACACGGGAGCAAGCTCGAAAAATTATTAATGAATTGAATAAATAAGGCAAAACATTTTAGCAAAAGAATCGTTTATTTGAACTTATAAAAATTAATTAGACCATTAATGGAAGTCGTAATAAAAATATTGCAGTTTGTACTTAGTTTATCCATTCTCGTCATCATACATGAATTGGGACATTTTTTAGCTGCCAAAGCTTTTAAAACAAGGGTGGAAAAGTTTTATTTGTTTTTTAACCCATGGTTCTCAATATTCAAATTTAAGTATGGCGAAACTGAATATGGAGTTGGGTGGTTACCCTTGGGAGGATATGTAAAGATAGCCGGAATGATTGATGAATCCATGGACAAAGAGCAATTGAACAAACAACCTCAACCCTGGGAATTCCGAAGTAAACCCACATGGCAAAGATTAATTATTATGCTGGGCGGGGTTACCATGAATATTATACTTGCCATTTTAATATACATATTCATGCTTGTTACCTGGGGCGAAGAATATCTCCCTACCTCAGAGGTAAAATATGGGATTAGAGTTGATTCGCTGGCAATGGAATCTGGCCTAAGAGATGGGGATAAAATTTTATCCATCGACAATGAATACGTTGAAAAATTTAATAAAATTCCTGAGAAAATAATTCTTGACGATGCAAAAACTATTCAGGTAGAGAGAAATGGTCAAAAAATTAATCTTGAAATTCCGGATGGTTTTTTGGCGAAATTAATAAAGCATAAATCACCTGATTTTATTTCTTTCAGGGTGCCATTTGAGGTTGGTGACTTTACCAAAAAATCAGCAGGCAAAGAAGCAGGAATTCAAATTGATGACAAGATCATTGCTTTGAACGATATACCGACAGAGTATTTTTATGATTTCTTTAATGAAATACAGAAACATAAAGATGAAGAGGTTAAGGTAACTGTATTAAGAAGTTCTGACACTGTCAATATAAATGTTACAGTTCCCAGTGAAGGTAAATTAGGAATCTTCAGGAAGCCTCTAGAAGATTATTTCGAGTTTAGCAAAGTAAATTATTCAATTTTCAGTGCAGTACCTGCAGGAGTTGTTAAAGCATACAAAGGTGTAGGAAATTATCTCAAACAATTAAAATTACTATTTAATCCTGATATTAAGGCTTATGAATCGGTTGGAGGTTTTATTACCATTGGAAGTATTTTTCCGGCTCAGTGGCACTGGCAAAGTTTCTGGACATTAACAGCATTCCTTTCCATTATGCTTGCCATATTAAATGTGCTGCCAATTCCAGCACTCGATGGAGGCCATGTGATGTTTTTAATGTATGAGATAATAACACGCAGAAAACCCAGTGATAAGTTTATGGAATACGCACAGATTACGGGAATGGTATTATTATTTGCCTTGTTGATCTTTGCAAATGGGAACGATATCATTAAGTTATTTCGAAATTAAAATAGTTTCCTAAATTTACCGAAAAATCCCTGTGTCGTTTAAACGAACATATTTCTTCTTTCTTCTTTTCATATTTTTCTTTTATACTCAAGGTTTGCTGGCTTTTCATTCTACGACCGGGGATAGCCTGTATTTTAAACCTGCTAGTGAAACTAAAATTTTAATAAAATTTGACAAAGTCATTGTTCAGAATGTTACAACTGACATTAAAATATTTATTGACCCTGTTCCGGTAGATACAAAGCCACCTTTGGAAATACATGTAAACGGAAGAGAGCAATTGTTGAACTTTGACGGGGGGAAATATGTATTTGAATATCAATTCGACAAGTCTGAAGAATTGGTTATTAAAGTTGCCGATACTGTTTTTTCTAACAATATTACTCCGATTCCTTTATGGATGTCTGTTTTACCTCCGTTAATTGCAATTTTAATGGCATTGGTTTTCCGGGAGGTTTTTTCAGCGCTTTTTATCGGGTTAATGGTTGGTTCGGTAATCATTACATATTATCAGGGTTTTGCCTTTTGGCAGGCTTTATTCCTTGGATTATTTTCCATAATTGATGTGTATATTTTGGAATCACTCAACAATAGCGCTCATTTATCTGTCATTGTTTTTTCAATGATGATAGGGGCAATGGTAGCATTGATTTCAGAAAATGGCGGAATG